>JAYTWN010000250.1:0-5957 GCA_043743435.1 Acidimicrobiia bacterium | reverse complement strand
TCCGGATTTCGGTTACGGATCGATGCAACTTTCGCTGTACCTACTGCATGCCCGCCGAAGGGATGACCTGGCTTCCACGTGAGGATCTGCTCACCTTTGAAGAGATCGAACGCATCGCCCGGGTTTGCGTCACCCGCTTTGGTTTCGACGGCATTCGACTAACCGGCGGAGAACCAACCGTCCGGGCGCACCTCACGGTTTTGGTTGAGCGTTTAGCTCGCCTCGGCGTGGACCTGGCCATGACTACCAATGGCACGACGATGCGCTTGTTGGCAGAAGACCTTAAAGCCGCAGGGTTGCGCCGATTGAACATCAGTTGCGACTCGCTTAACGCCGATCGTTTTTACCAAATGACGCGGCGAGACGACCTGAAGAAAGTGCTCGACGGCATTGCTTCTGCCAAAGAAGCTGGGTTTGATCCCATCAAAATCAATGTGGTTTTGATGCGTGGTGAAAATGATGACGAAATCGTCGACTTCGCTCGATATGGTCGCGACAACGGGGTGGGTGTTCGATTCATCGAATTCATGCCGCTTGACGCTGATGATGCATGGAACCGCGACAAAGTTGTTACCAGCTCAGAAGTAATCGCGCGTATCAACGAGGTGTTCCCCCTCGTGAAAAGCCACCATGGGACGGAGCCTGCAGCACGCTGGGCCTACAAAGACGGCGTGGGCGACGTGGGCGTGATTGCCAGTGTGACAGAACCGTTCTGTGGAGATTGCGATCGAGTTCGGATCACCGCCGAGGGGCAGTTCCGTACTTGCTTATTCTCGACCGACGAGTTCGATCTCCGAGCCATTATGCGCAACTCGGGCGATTCATCTTCTACCGCCATCGATGATGCACTGGCCGCAGAAGTACAGCGAGCGGTTGGCTTGAAGTGGGCTGGCCACAAGATCGGTAACGTCAATTTCATTCGCCCCGCACGCTCCATGAGCCAAATTGGCGGCTAGTGCAGGGAAGCGGAAGTTATTGCGTAGTGTTTTGACCTCAGTTGCCAGCACCAACGCGGAAAGTGCCACCAGGACACTACGCAGTGATTTACGCGCACACGCGCTAGCCGATTTGGCTCTGCTCCCGGTCTCTCGTCGAGCAACCTCATTGGAGGGATCCTTCCAAGCTCGCTCTGCGAGCGTTGCTTGGGCTGCGATCTCGTGAAGCGTGAAGGGCTAGGGACGGTCTAGGAGGAGGGCTTGGATTTCGGCTCCGGCGGGGATGGTGGGGCCGTCGGGGAGGATGGCGAGCGCGTCGGCTAGGGCCATAGAGCGCAGCAGGTTAGAGGCTTGGCCGCCCGATGAACGGACGTGGATGCGACCGTCGGGACCGAAGGCTGCGGTCACTCTGGCGAAGTGGGTTTTACCGTCGGGGCCACGGCGTAGGTCTTCATCCACGATGGCGTTGACCGAAGGGCGGTGGAGGTTTGCTGGGCTGTGGCCCATCATGGAGCGAAGTCCTGCTCGAGCGAACAGTTCAAAGCTCACCATCGACGAGACCGGGTTCCCGGGAAGACCGAAGACTGGTTTGCCAGCGATCAGACCGAAGGCAAGCGGTTTGGCTGGCTTGATGGCGATCTGCATCCATTGCATCGGCTCTGTCACACCATCTGATGCTCGCTGCGAAGACAGGCGATTGAGCACAACTTTTACGTAATCGAAATCGCCCATGCTCACTCCCCCACTGGTCACGAGGGCGTCGCAGCTTTCGAGTCCAGCCAGCACTTTCGCTTCGATATCAGCTTCAGTGTCCACGGCCAAGCCAAGGTCAATCACTTCGCAATTTGCCTGACGAGCAAGTGCCATCAACGTGTGTCGATTTGAGTCGCGGATTTGTCCGGGCCCTAGCGGTGCGGGAGGCGAGGTCAGTTCGTCGCCGGTGGATAAGACCCCGACTCGAACACGACGATAGGCGCGCGTATGACTTCGACCGATGCTAGCCAGAACACCAAGATGGCCTGCATTGAGCTGCGTGCCACGCGCAAACACCAATTGCCCGGCCGCAATATCTTCACCAGCAGGGCGCACAGCCATGCCGAACGGCGAGCTCTCCAAAACGCAAACCGTCGATTCATTCGTACGCATAGGGTCGACGTTTTCCACCGGCACAATGGAATCGGCACCTTCGGGCATTACCGCACCCGTCATGATCCGAACCGCTTGACCGCGACCGACAACGTGTTGTGCACCAGGAGCCGCACCCGCAGCAAGGGTACCGATGACTGTCAGATCGCACGGCACTTTAGTCACGTCGGCAGCTCGTACGGCAAATCCATCCATGGCGGTGTTAGCGAACGGTGGGACTTGTTCGGCGGCGTAAACGTCTTCGTCGAGGATGCAGCCCAACGCTTCGGCGACGCAAATGTCAATCGAGGGTAGAGCTTTGCATCGTTGCGTTACCCAGGTTTGCGCGTCGGACAAGTTCAGAAGAGCCACTCGGACAAGCTACAACCGGCAGCGCGCAGCTGAATCAAACGCTGACGGCCCCAACTCCGCTTCGTGACCCATTGGTTGGTGCTTCACCCGACCGGCCAGCCGGATCCGGGAGCACCTGCATAGAACCGAGTTAACGCGTTGCTACGAAATCTTTGAGGTACGCGAGGAAATCTGCGCCGAGATCTTCACGGTCCACAGCCAATTCGACCGTGGCACGAAGAAAATCGAGCTTGTTCCCGATGTCGTAACGGCCATCTTCGAAGATGACGCCCATGATGGGTTGGTCTTCGAGCAGCAGCGTCATGGAGTCGGTGATTTGAATTTCGTTGCCACGCCCCGGCGCAGTGTTCTCGATTTTCTCGAAGATCTCAGGGGTAAACAGGTAGCGGCCCATGATGGCCAGATCCGACGGGGCTTCATCTGCCGGTGGCTTCTCCACCAGTTTGGTGATCTTCACCACGCCATCGCCAAGTCCGGTGGCCGATGCGTCAATTGCTACGCACCCATACGATGAAATCTGCGACTTGGGAAAACGCTTGAGCGCAACCACCGAGCAGCCGTGGGTTTCGTAGACCGCCAGCATGCGCTTCAGCACGGTGTCATCGACCATGATGTCGTCACCGAGCATCACCACGAACGGCTCATGGCCTACGTGGTACTTGGCGTAGCCAATGGCGTGACCGAGTCCACGAGCTTCCGGCTGGCGAACATAATGCATATTGGCCAGCTTGGCAATGCCCTGCACCTGGGTGAGTTCTTCAATTTTGTTGCCAAGAATCAGACTCTGTTCGAGTTCCACCGAGCGGTCAAAGTGATCCTCGATGGACCGCTTGGATCGGCCGGTGACCACCAAAACATCATCGAGTCCAGCAGAGACGGCTTCTTCCACCACGTACTGAATCGCTGGGCGATCAATCAGAGGCAACATTTCTTTGGGCTGAGCCTTGGTGGCGGGAAGGAAACGAGTTCCAAGACCGGCAGCAGGAATAACCACTTTACGAACAGGCATCACCTAATTCTGATCGACACTCCCCGATTGCGCCTTAAGTTTCTTCTCAATGATTCTGCTCTCTTGCGCGATTGCGCCGGATGGACCTTCTTGGATATCGAACGTTTCAATGCACGGGAGCTCTTCTGTGAGCCACGCGTAGATTTTGAGCCGCCGGTGGGCCGACTGCTTTCGTTGATCACCTAGCAATGATTCGGACAGCCACGCACTACTCAAGATCTGTCCCGAGTACGCACTACACTTGGCACTCGCCTTACCCGAGTGCCAACGACCCTGGAGAAATGCTGGGATCAGTGTCGGCACGCACAAACGCCGCTGGAGCAACACCGAAATGCCTACGTATGAATACCTCTGCAAAACCTGCGGCGTGCAGTTTGATGCCGTGCAGTCTTTCAAAGACGACTCGTTTAAGAAATGTGATGACGCGCCAATCAACTGCCCGCAAGGCGGTGGCGGCGATCTTCGCAAGGTGTTTGGCAACGTAGGGATCACCTTTAAAGGTTCCGGCTTTTACAAGAACGACAGCCGGGGGACGACGAGTTCCACTACTCCGTCAACAACCAGCGATTCGTCTTCGTCGTCGGAAACGAGTTCGGGTTCCCCTTCGTCAACTTCCTCGGATTCTGGTTCAGGTGCTTCAACGGCCCCAGCGTCATCAGGTTCTTCTGGGTCGTCGAGTTCGTCCGAGTCACACGGTCATAGCCACGGCGCAGGCGCACACACTCCCTGACCGTTCGTTTCTCGTTTCAGCCAGACCGCACAACCCCTCGGTAGTCAACGGCGCGCTGCGGCGGGTTCCCCTCTCCCCCGAAGGGAGCAAACCCGTCACCATGAGGTCATGGGAGAACCATTCGTAGATCGTCATGAGCTGAGCCGAGCATTTCGATCCGGGCTGCGCAGTAGCAAGCGAGTGGGGCGCCGGATTTGGCATTCGCGGGCAGTAACGGTGCTCTTGCTGTTGCTGCTCGTTGGTGCGGTTCGAGCCCTTTCGATTCGTCAGCAACTCGACTCCGCTCGCTGGGGTGCCGTGCGGACCGTCGTGGTAGCCAAGTTTTCCTTTGCAGAAGGACATCGCCTCGAAGCCAACGATCTGGCCGAGCGACCTTTGCCCTTGGCGGCCATAGGTGACTTATCGCTGTCGACGACAAAGCTGGCCGAAGGCAGAACGCTTCGTATTCCTGTGACCGCAGGACAGGTGTTAAGCGAACTGGCCATCGGAGCGCCGAAGGCTCGAGCGTTGCTGGGAAGTATTGGGGCGGCCCGGGTAGCGATCGCCATTCCCACCTCAGGGCCTCGACCTCCCGTGCAGATTGGAGACCGGATCGATGTGTATTCGCTGACCACTGCCTCAGACCAGCCGCTTGGTGCAGGACCATTCGAACCGGGGAAGACTGCAGGCGACTTTGTGGTGGTAGCCGTTAGCGAGCAGGCGATTAACGTGGCCACATCGTCGGATGAAGCAAAGCGTTTGGTGGAAATTCTCCGGTCTGGACCGGTGTTGATCGCCTTACACGGCCGCTAGCACCCAAAGGCGGAGGTAGCGCGACAACGTGAGCCGGCGAGCGGACCAGTACGTGAGTCCGGACTCGGGACAAATCTTAGGGAGTCTGGGCAAAAACTGGTGTTTCGACGCCCGTTGATCGATTGTCGCTAAATCCGATTGGATTAGTCAACAATCACCGATACACTGTTTCCCATGCAACGGATCCAGTTCTCGTTTCCTGAAACTGTCGATGAAGTCTCGGCCCGCCTGGTTGCCACCGGCGTCGTAGGCATGGGCACAGCGTTTCTCGTTACACGTTCACCGGTGATTCTTGGTGTCATGGTGTACGGGTTCGCAGCCCGGGTTGCATTTGGACCCCGCTTTTCTCTTCTGGCTCGCTTCGTTACCCAGGTCGTTCGGCCTCGGCTGACCAGCGTTGCCAGTCGCCAAGTTCCGGGTCCTCCAAAGCGTTTTGCCCAGGGAATTGGCCTGGCGTTTTCTGTCACTTCGTTGACTCTCGCCCTGCAGGGATCCTCTGACGCCGCGGCTATTGTGATGTTTGCGCTTCTTGGTGCGGCGTCGCTCGAAGCATTTGCAGGTTTTTGCGCTGGATGCTGGGCCTATCGCCAAGTCATGCATGCCGGTTTGATCCCAGCTGACTCGTGCGAGGCCTGCAACGACCTTGCCAAACGGCCCCGCAAAACGCCCTCACCAGCCTGAAAGGTGCCGATTTAAGGCAACCAAAACCCTCACGTGCTTCGCATTGCTGACGGGCCCCATCTCTGCTCGTCTTCAAGCCCCACCAAAACGTCCTTTCCAACCGGCAAGTGCGGACTAGGAACTCCCTACGACCGGGGGATTCAAGCCCTAGAATCTCTCCCTTATGGATTCAGACCAGCCAGAACCTTTCGACCTGCACGAAATCTGGCGCAATGTCTTGCGTGGCTGGCCCATCATCATTGCTGCTGCTGCCATTCTTGGGCTGCTACTTGGGATAACCGGAATCAGTGCGCCTTCGATTGCCGAGGCCGCT
>JAYTWN010000249.1:0-16750 GCA_043743435.1 Acidimicrobiia bacterium | reverse complement strand
CTCAACCAACCCGATGCTCGCGACTCCACAGCGCTCAGTATTGGGCTTCACTTCCTCCAAAACTGGTTGCCCGCCAGAGCAGAAAAAGCTGGAGTCCTTTGCCCACAGATCATCGTTAACGGCACCCTATTTCGAACCAGCGGGCCCCATCTCCCCTTCGCTTCAAATCCCACCCAACAGCTCAATTCCGACCGACAAACAAGATCGGGAACCCCGCTCTTCGCCAACCCCGCGCCAGGCGCACTTTGCTTCACCGGTTCGATGTTCGATGTCGTCCGCTCCATTGGCAGCCGACGCACACTCGATGAAATCGCCGCCCTCGACTGGTCAGGCGACCCCCGAGGCATATTGTCACTACTCCTGCCCTTCACTCCGCCTGCAACCGCACTCGGCGAATAGCCAACGGCAAAGGTACCTAGACTCCTAGCTAGTGACCTGGTTCCACAAGTCGGTCGCGGAATTTGCGACCCACGGTACGTTTGTCGCAAGGACGCTCCGAGGCGCTGCCAACCCTGCCCACCCTGAACGACGAGGACGACGAGGACGACGAGGACGACGAGGACGAAGCGACAGGCGAAGCTGTCCGATAATTCTGCAGTGAATTTCTGATTCAGGTCACTGGCCACGCGATGGTCGTTCGGGGGTGTGCATTCGCGCCAGCCGGGCATGGGTATCAGCAGGAACTTTTGACTGGGACAGCAGCGAACCGGCAATACATGCAGCGAAGGCAATGGGCACCGTCCAAGCCGCGGGTTGGGTAAGGAGCGCTGCGGGCCAACCCGTGAGTTTCGGACCGAGCATGACGGTGAAGATAGCCACCGCAGCAGCCCCTCCTCCCGCCAAGAGTCCAGCCATTGCCCCAACCCAGGTAAAACGTCGCCACCAAACACCGAGGATCAGCAGCGGACAAAAGGAGGACGCGGCGATAGCGAAGGCCCATCCCACCAACACGTTGATGTCGAAACGTTCTGCGCGCAGACCAAGTAACGCAGCGACAACGCCAGCAATAATGGCTGCTTGACGAAACCGTCGAACAATGGACGTGCCCGCGGGCGCGGCGCTACGGGCAAGGTCATGGCTGATCGCACCGGCGACAGAAATCAACAACCCTGAGGCCGTAGACAGAAATGCCGCAAAGGCTCCGGCCGCTAAAACCCCTGTTAGCAACTGACCGCCAAGCCCACCAACGATGCGTTGCGGCAACAGCAACACCACGGCATCGGTTTTGCCGGTCAGTAACAAATCCGGCGCCCACATTCGACCAAGCACACCGTAAACGGGCGGCCACACGTAGTACAGCGCCAGCAGCGACACCACAACGATGATGGTTTTGCGGGTCGCTGGGCCATCGGGGTTTGTATAGAAACGTACCAAAATGTGCGGCAGTCCCATCGTGCCCAAAAAGGTTCCGATGATCAGCGAGTATCCGGCATACAGCGGATGAGGCCGCGATTTTCCTTGACTGGAGAAGGGCCGTTCCCATGCAGTTCCGTCCGCACGAGCACCGCCCACCAAGCTCGGCACCCTCGCACCTTTCGGCACAATGACCACGTCGTTGGCCGTAGTCACATACGTAGCGCCCGCCGGCAAAACACGAAGTAGCAAACTTCCAGCGTTCCCGCAGCCGTTCGAAGCTGCCAAACGCTGTTTTTCAACACTGCTGGCCGGCAAGGTCGGATCGGCAATCTTCGTGATCAAAGGGCTACTAGTTGTCGGTTTTGTCATGCCGGACGAGCCGGGAAACACCTCGGTGTAAGGGTGCACGTTGGTTGAGCGAAGGTCGGGATTCCTGGTGAGCGAATCGATAACTGCACCTCTCCGAACAAGGTCTTCCGTCAATAATCCTCCACTCACCCGAGCCTTAAAAACATCATCAATGCCAAGAGTTTCAAGCAGCGCTGCCGCCGGTTTCGAAAACCCGGGGACAAGAAAAATCTTGTCGATCGCTTTTAGGGGTTTCCTTGCCACCATCGGAATCCGGGTGCACTCACGCGCTCGGGGACCATCGGAGCCAAACGCTCGGACACCGCTTACTCCAAAGCCCACGATCAACAACACAATCGCTGCACTACTAAGCGCAAATACTTTTACGAAATACTGAAATGCTTGGACAAAGGTGATGCCACGCATACCTCCAAACGCCACGTTGCCCGCCACAATCACCGCAACAAGAATCACTCCAACCCAGTAGGGCGCGCCCGTCAAGGTGGCTACGGTTATGCCGGCGCCCTTCATCTGCGGAAGGAGATACATCCAGCCAATCAGCAACACAAACCCTGCCGAGATCCGTCGAAGCATGGGCGAACCCAAACGACCCTGTGCGAATTCTGGGATGGTGTATGCCCCGAATCGTCGTAGGGGCGCAGCAACCAACAGCAGCAGAATCACATAGCCAGCGGTATAACCAACTGGATACCACAACATGTCTACGCCAAAGGTCATTACCAATCCAGCGAGCCCCAAGAACGTTCCCGCAGAAAGGTATTCTCCGCAGATCGCCGAAGCGTTCAGTGCAGGGCGAACCGACCGGGAAGCAACGAGAAAATCCGACGTGGAACGCGCGACCCGTAAACTAAGCGCGCCTAGGACCGTAGAAGCAATGGCCACAATGGCAATAGCGATGATGGGAATCATGTGCTCTCGACCATCTGCAGATACGCGGCCTCAAGCCGAGAGATGGAACGGGTGTAGGAAACCGATACGCCAAGAAGGAGCGGAAAGAACCCAGCGCCGATCGCGATCCAGGTCATGGGCACGCCAAGAAGGGACTTGTCATCGAGCATCGAGGTGTTGACTAAAAACAAGGGAACCGCTACCAGCGCGAACACAATCACGAACAGGTACCGCAGGCCCATGCGAAGCTGCGCCCGCATCAAGGTGTGTAGCGCCAATTCGCTTAGGCCTGAAGGTTGCTCGATGTTCGGCAGGGCAAGCGGGTCGCGCCCAACACGGGTGGCCACCGTTCGAGGATGGGTAACCGTGGTTCTTCCTGAGCTGGTTCTTCCTGAGCCTGGCGACGGTTCTGATCGATTCACTGAGCTTGACCCAGAAACATCACGACGGGTTTGGTGCGACTGCTGGCACGAAACCTGGTGTTGGTGAGGAAGGCAGACTTCGATCCGACACCAACCGTTCGCGAAGGTTCCGGGAGTAGGTTCTGCTCACGGGGATCGTAAGTGAACCTACAAGCACGGTTAACCCCTGCCCCTCACTGAGCAGTTCCCTAACGTGGGATACCGCTACCAGGTAGCTTCGGTGGACCCGCACAAACCCAACGGTCGACCATTCCGATTCCAACTCCGAAATTGGTATGCGCACGAGATAACTTCTCATTGCTGGCGGTCCCCATCTCCGCTCCGCTTCGAGTCCTACCAGAGCGTCCTTTCCGACCGGCAAGGGGGATCGGGGACTGTTCAGCGCCGTATGGAGACGTACGTAGTCTCGGGCTGCTTCCACGGCAACAACGTCGACACGGTCAACGAAGCTGGTGCGCCCGGCAGATTCAACCGCTATTCGGGACCGAGGACCGCCAACAACCGAACCCGAGGGCGTTAGTGCAGAAGCATCCGTTACTTCAACAACAGCACGAGGGATCAGGGCCACAATGCGACGCATGGTGTCATCGAGTCGGTCGGTACGAATAGGTTTCAGCACATAGTCCACGGCTTTGACCTCGAAGGCATCCACGGCATGGCGTTCAAAAGCCGTCACAAACACCACAACTGGAGGAGAAGCAAAGCGGCGTAAAACCCGAGCCAATTCCAAACCACTGAGATCCGGCATTTCGATATCAAGAAACACCACATCAATGGTGTGTTCATCAAGCAGACGCAACGCCGCAGTTGCGTTGGCTGCCGTATGCAACTCCAAAACATCGCCCTGCTGACGAAGCAACCACGAAATTTCATCCACGGCTGGCTGCTCGTCGTCGACCACGAGAACGCGGAGGTATCCGTTACTCATCTACAGACCTCCATTCGTACTTGAATTCGCAGCCGAAGCAATCTGATGCGCCCGAAACTTTGGTACGCGGATCGTGACTTTGGTGCCCAGCCCAATCCCGGTCTCCACCACAATTCCATACTCCGATCCAAAGGTATGCCGAAGGCGTTCGTCGACAGAAGCCATACCAAACCCTCGTCGCTCCGTACCCAACGTTCCATGCCCACTCAAGCGCTGGGCCAACAGTTCTGGGTCCATCCCCACTCCATCGTCTTCAATCACAATGTGCGCTTCGGTCCCGGCATCAAAGGCTCGAACCGTAAGAGTTCCACCACCTTCCTTGCGATACAGACCGTGCTGCAGGGCGTTTTCCACCAAGGGTTGCAAGACTAAAAATGGCACGGGAACACCGAGGACTTCTGGGGCAACTCGTAGGCTCACATTGAGTCGATCACCGAACCGCGCCCGTTCGATAGAAACGTAGGTGTCGATAGCTCGCAGTTCATCAGCGAACGTAGCGAATTGATCAGTTGAAGAAAATGTATACCGCGCAAAGTCGGCAAACTCCATCAGCAACTCGCGCGCTCGTTCCGGGTCCGTCCGTACAAAAGAAGCGATCGTATTCAAGGCATTGAACAAGAAATGCGGACTGATCTGTGCACGTAGGGTTCGAAGCTGCGCCCCGGCCGCGCTTAGCCGGGCCCGATCAAGTTCTCCGAACTCAACCTGATTGGCCACCCATCGCGCCAATTCCTCCGCAGCCCGCACGAAGCTCAGTTCTGCCTCCTCCACATAGGCCAGCAACGTGCCCACGATTGAGCCCTCAACGATCAGCGGAGCGACCACCACAGCAGTGATCTCGCACCCCCCTCGTCCACACGTCGAGTCAGCCACATTTGTCCCGCGGCCCGCCAACACCGAAACCGTCGATGCCAAGGCCGTTTCCCGATGATTCGGACAGTCCCCCGTAAAGGCCAGAATCATTCCGGTATCGGTCAGCCCAAGCGCCGAAGCATGAAGTACTTCGGCTAGCGGTCCAACCGCTACTTGCGCTGCTGTGGGGGTGAGACCGGCTCGTAGCGGTTCCGCGGCTCGACTAGCCAAGGCCAGAACATCATGGACGGCATGGCGCGACGGGCGTCCAAAGGTTTCCTCAATTCGTCGCTGGGAGCGTCGCATTGGCGAAGCCTAAGTGGATCAAAGCTGTTTTGTGCCACTTTTTGGCCAAGAAACGGTCTCAACTTAGTCACATTCAGTGAACTGACTCTTGGTTCAACTACGGAGAGTGGTTATACTGATGATGTGTCGTTCATCTCCTCCTCCATCACACCGGTTGAGGAACCACGCCTCGTCTCCTCAAAAAACCATCGACGGTATCGACAGTCACGACCTGCAAAGCTACGAAAACTAGGCCTGAACAGCGGATTTCTCGCCATTATGCTAAGCGTTACCAGCGTGTTTGGGGTCTTCGGAGGCCTGTTTGGAACGCAAAACTTCGCCTCGGCTGCGGAACTCGTCGGTACCTCACCAGGAATCGGCTCCACCCTCAACAGCGTCCCCGAGCAAGTGATTTTCGGTTTCGATGCACCCCTCAAGACCTTTGGTACCGCCCTTTACGTCAACGCCAAGCGCTACGGGGTCGGTGTCGCCCAACGCGGACGTGATGCCCAAGAAGCCATCCTGTCGTTGAGTGGTTTGAACAATGCCGGGACCTATGAAGTGTTCTGGGAAGCCACCGCAGAAGATGGCATCGTAACCAAGGGAAAGATCCGCTTTGTCGTGAAGGCTCCCGCTAAGCAGAGGGTACCGGTCACAACCCCAGCGACACCCGCCACAACTGCCGCCCCGGCCACTGCTACCCTCGCCCCGTTGCCCGCTGAGGCCACCAACGCAAACACCGTCGCCACACCGGCAGGTGAGACGCCCTCCGCATACAATCCTGCCTCAGCCACAGCGACCCTTTCTCCAACGCCCGATGCTGTCCTCGCTGCACCGGTAACCATCGTGGTCGCCGCGACCGTTCCCACCAAGGCCACTGCGAAACCAAAGCCCACCAAAGCGCCGAAAACGATTCCCCCGATCGCTCGTACGACCCCTCAAGATTCGTCCCGGGTCGAGACGCCAAATTCGTCCCGAGTCCCGACGCCAAAGGCCACCAAAACGACTACCTCGACCGTTCCCCTTCCAGCCCGAGCCCCTACCACGCCGACACTGGGAGACACCGATGCCGTGGTACCGGGCGATACCGTTGCGGCCAGGCGTGGCGCCACCTCCTCAAAGCCCAGTACGTCGGCAAAGCCAACATCGCCACCAAAACCAATTTCGGCCACATCGGCGACATCGGCCATATCGGCCACAGGCTCAGCCGAGATTGTGTTCGAAACAGCCCTTCCGTCCACCGACACTCAGGCCCCAGCGAGTACGAAAAAGACCAGCAACCCCGGCAAGAAAGCCACCCCCACATCGATAACTGTGACCGCTGTGCCCGCCCCCGCGGTTGCGACCGTGGGCGTCTCGCCGACCTTGGCCGAATCACCTCTGCCCAACCCAACCGTGCCAGCACTTGCGCCCACCACCACGAAACGACCGAAGCCGACGACAACAACAACCACGATTCTGCTGTCACCAGACACGGCTCCTGCCTCCGATATCGAAGTGTCCGTTGAAGGTGGCGATGGTTCTACGGTGCAAGAAACCGGGCAGACCGGAATCGCTGACCCAAGCAAAACCCGTAAAAAACTACCGTCCATTACCGATGAACTCGAAGGCACAACCACCGCCCCAGACCCGTTGGCCTCACCAGTGACGAAACCATTAGATCTTCGTGATCCGGTAGCAACTTCGACTTTGCCCACTGCCCGGCCCACGGCTCTGCCCACCGCCGTCACTGGCAACCCCGAGGGTCCCGAAGTCACTAAGTCTGCCAGCAACCCAGCGGCCAGCAATCCAGCGGTCACCAACAATGGGGTCACCGACTCTTCTGTCACCAAACTGCCTGCGCCTGATCGCCCGAGGACTGAAGCAGAAATCGTGAGCGGCACCGATGCACATTCGCCAGATGCCGGCACAACGACAGCTATTGGTTCTTCCTCCACTCCTCAAGCATCGGCTTCACCAATGAAGGCAGGCCGTTTGCGTGGGCCGCTCAAACTGGCGGGAGCGGGAACCCTCGCAGCATTGTTGTTGGGGCTCGTCGCCATGTTTGCGTCGCTTCGTGCGCCCATCACCGCTTTCGCTCGCCAGCGTCTGCTTCACGGATTTGGGTTGGGGCTAGCGCTTGCCATCCTCACCATCGCCGCCATAGCTATCGCCCGGGAACTTCTCAACACCCCTCGCTCCTGGCCTCGCGTGGCCCTCAAAGGTCTGGGTTTCGCCGCACTCACCGCTTTCGCCTTTGTCCGTCGACGAAGCATGAAGCGTGGACTTTCCATTGTTAGCGAACACTTTCCCTCAGCCAAGAACGTACGAGTGCATAGCTCCATTGATGGGGTTGCAGCATCGCGTGAGCTCGACGAGCATCTACCAAAGTCGCTCCGTCTCGGTAACGTTACCGGTCGACGAGCAAAAGGTCGACATATCCCGGAACTGGTTCGACGCTTGCAAAAAGCCTCCCTGGTTGAGGCCATCTTCGCAGCGGTGGCCCTGCTAGTTGCCGGGTTCCTGCTTTTCGTGTAACCACTCAGGAAGCTCTCCGCGGTTATTCGTGCACGGTTGCTCTGCACGGTTGCTCTGCACGGTTCTTCATGCACGGTCGCTCGGCACAGTTGCTCCGCTCAGCTATTTGAGCACGGTTGCTCTGCTCGGTTGTGGAGCTCCCATAGTGCTGCTTCGGTTGGTGCCTGCCTGGTCCCGCTCGTGCACTCGGATGTCTGCATAGGTCTTCCCCACGGCAATTTGGGGGTTTCAACGGATAGAGACGTTCTTGGAAGTCCTTCACGCTAGATGCATGACGAATGAACCGAACGACCGGAACACTTCCGCAAACCCAAACCCTGCCAGCGACTTCGATTATCCACCAAACAAACCGAGGTGGTGGCAGCCATATACCCCAGTCAAGCAACCGGTGGCGTGGTTGGCGGGAGTAGGCGGATCATTGGTTCTGGCCGCAGCTGGAGCCGGTGCTGCTGCAAGATGGGGCACCATTGGCGTTGGAGCACGAGTCGCGGTGTTGCTCTGCATACATACGATTGTGCTGTTCCTGAGTGAGCGTATGCGAAAGAGTCTCCCGATCGCAGCAAACTCATTGGCCCATCTCGGAGCATCGCTCGTCATTCCGAGCACCATCGCCGCTACCGCCTTCCTTGGGCAGTCGTGGCGAAGCTGTATTGCCGTTGGTGGCTTGGCCGGAATCGCTGCGTTAGAACTGCAAGCAAAACGTTGGAACGCCAAATTTCTGCGGGGTGGTGAAGTGGTTGCCATTGGCCTAACTGCCGCCGGAATCGCCGCCATTACCCACGTTCCGATTGGTGTCTTGCTTGGTGGCGCAGCAAGTGGAATCTACGCCCTCGGCCTGAGGAAACGAGCGGCGGCCACTGCAGCGGCTGCCGCGCTCACGCCGATCCTAGCGGTGTTTGCCAGGTTCAATGTTGGACCCGGGACCATTGCTGAGCTGGGTGCCGGAGGATCGATCTTGGCCTGGGCTGCACCAATTGGATCGCTGTTTGCGTCGATAGTCTTCGGGCTCGAAGCGAAGCGCCTCCGTTCGAAAGCCTTCCTCGCTGCCGCCGTTGGATCACTGATTCTTGGGGGATCAATCGCAGCCTGGCATGACCTCACTCTTCGACAAATCGGCCTTCCAATCCTCGTTGCGGGAACGCTCCTTGCCTTCGAGATTGCCGCACTTCGGCGGGAACGGTCCAGCAAAAGCACCGGCACCGCAGCCAACCCACGCTACGAGGGAAATGCCGTTTTGTTGGACTTTGCTGAGCTGTTTAGCGTGGCCCTGCTTGCCGCCAGCAGTGGATCGCATTGGTACGCACCCGTAGCACTTGCCACGGTTGCCTTTGCGGTCGGTGCGGTGCGCAAAGTTCGGTTCCCTCACTTTGCCTTACCGCTTGGTCTGGCCATGGGTGCAGTCGCCATTACGGCCGCCCACACCGTAGATAGGTTCCATCGAGGGTTTCGCGTTTTCGGGTTCGAAGGGACGCTCAGCGCTGGGATGTGGAGCGCAACGATTCTCCTTGGCCTGGTTGCTGCGGTTCGTAAGAGCCGGGTGTTGGCCTTTGGCGTAGGTGGCGCGGTTGCTGGCTCATTGTTGTTGCAACTGTCGGGAAGCTCACTGCAACCAACCGCAAAAGCCTTAGCCGCTGTGGTGTTGGGAACTGTCGCTTTAGGGACTTCGGTAGCGCTGGATCGCAAGCTGAACGGTGCCGACGTGGCGGGAATTGCCCTTGTTGGTTGCGCTTCGATGTTCCTATCGTGGCCCTGGGCTCCTGCACTTATCGTGCTGTGCGGACTGGCTTGTCTTCTCGTCGGGATGGCAAAAGATGTGGAGGTTTTGCAACAGTTGGGTGGCGTGCTAGCTATCGGTGGAGTTGTTGCTCTGCTCGACGATTCTCGGGTCCCCAATGATGCGACCGCCGGAGCCATCATCGCCGCGATCGCCGTAGCCGAATGGTTTGAATCGAAGCGGAAGAACCGTCTCATTCCATTCGCCGTAAGTGCGCTTATGGGTGGGTTGTGGTTGATAAGCCGTTGTGTTGAGGACCTCACCGTCACCCGCCTCAGTGCGACGTTGGCTGTAGGCATGTTGGCCGTGGCCGTTGGGGTGTTCCGCAAGCTCAATACCGTAGCCATCGCTGGAGCCGTGGTGTGCACCACAACGGTGCTGCTCGCCAGCAAGGACCGTTTGGCCGCACTGCCAACGTGGGTGTGGGCCATGACCGGAGGAATTGTGTTGCTCGGTCTCGCCGCAGGAGTTGAACGTCGAATGAAAGCAAAGCGCGGTTAGTCGATTAGTCGGTTAGTCGGTTAGTCGATGCCGTGTTCTACTGCGTAACGGACAAGGTCGGCTCGGCGGGTGAGTTGCAGTTTTCCTAAAATGTTGCGGACGTGATTTTCTGCGGTTTTTGGTGAGATGGAAAGTTCAGCACCGATAGCGCCGTAGGTGTGTCCTCGGGCAACAAGCTGCAACACGCCACGTTCGCGTTCCGAGAGCGGATTCGCGCCAGCCTGTTTGGCCATACGACGGAACTCGCCAAGGACTAAGGCGGCGAGCGACGGGCTAAACACCGGTTCGCCAGCAGCAGCCTTTCGCAACTCTGTTCGTAACTCGTCGATGGGCGTGGTTTTGAGCAGGTATCCCGCTGCACCTTCAGCAACAGCATCAAGCAAATCACGTTCGGCTTCAGAAACGGTCAGGATCACAATCGGCACCATGGTGGCGCACGCTCGTACTACCGCCAAGCCGCCCCCACGGGGCATATGCAAATCGCTGATAACCAGATCGGGCTTGTGGGCACGAACAACATCAATGGCCCCTTCCGCATCATCTGCTTCACCAACGACCCGAAAGCCCTCACCAAGTTCAGCCTTGAGTCCGGCACGAATGATGGCGTGATCGTCGGCCAGGACAACCCGGAGCGGCTCACCGGCTGGCGATGCAGCAGTCGAGGCGGCAGTTGATGCGGCATTTGATGCAGCACTCAAACCCGAGGTATTCATTGATGACTCCATAGCCGCACTTCGGTTCCTTCTGTCGGTGTACTTACAATTTCGGAACGTCCACCCACATCATGCATACGCTTACGAATTGAGTGCACCACGCCGCGACGATCTGAATCCTTCATGGCGACTGCATCGAAACCTTTGCCGTTGTCACGCACGCTTATGAAGGTTCGTCCATCATCGTCTCGTTCAGCAAACACAATCACTTTGGCTGCATCGGCATGTTTGGCTGCGTTCGTTAGCGATTCTCCAACGGCCCCACACAGCGCACGGAGCATCGATTCCGGGAGTGGATCGACCATCCCTTCGGCCAATTCATCTTCCAACGCATCGACCACTGAAACCGTGACGGGTAAATCGAAGGTGCGAGCCAACCGGTCAGCCACTCGATGCAGACGAATACCCAGCGAACCTTCGTCCTCTGAGGATGCGCTGCCGTGGAAGAGCCAGGCGCGTAGATCACGATCTGAGTTTCGCGCCACCGCCGCCAGTTCCGGATCAGAATCTTTGGTGCGCCGCTCAACGAGAGCCAACGTCTGCAGAACACCATCATGGAGGGTTCTGGCCACGTCGTCGCGGGCGGTTTGTGAGGCCACTTCATTTTCCACGATTCGCAACCGCCTTGTAATGGCACCCCACACAATGGCGGCCACGGCGTAGAACACCATGGTCGAGGCGATGGAAACCAGGTGATCCCCGCCCAATTTTGGATCGGTGCTGCGCATGGCCCAGTCCACAGCGTCGTTGGCGATCCCGCCCACTAACCGCCCCGAAGCTACGAACAGGGCTAGCACCGCACCCCACCACGGACCAATGGCCGTCGCTGCTGCCAACACGGCCATGAGCGGCCAGTTCCCAGCCAAGTTCTGCCCCTTGGCGAAGGAGTGCCCGGCCCGATAGACCGCACCGTCGGCAACGAGCAGGCTCCAGGCCAGCACCACTTCGCTGACCACAACGACGGCTTTGTTCAACATTGCTGGCGAGGTTTTCAGCCAGGTTGTGCAGAGTGCGGCCCAACTAAAGGAGATCAACAAAAACGCCACCGCCCAAACCGGGTGGTCCAAATCCTTGCGCTGCACAATCGTGGTGAAGGCCGCCCAACCCCAAACCGCCCACCGCGCCGCGCCAATGCCTTGAAACAGTGCCCGATCACTCGGCGTTGGATCTCGACGGACCCCAAGGGAAGTTTTCACTCCAACTGACTGTAACGCTCAGTCCCCTTCATGCTCTTCATGCTCCTCATGCTCTTCATCTTCGGTATCGAGTTTGCCGGTCATGAACAGCTCGATGAAGCGAAGCACGCTTGATGCGAAGCACGCTTGATGCGACCCACGCTTGATGCGACCCATGTGTGGCAGTCCTGTTCCGTTACTGGTTGGTTGAACTTCGCTTCGCCCCATTCAGTAATCTGTTTCACAAACATGCACGCACAGTAGTGCGTGTTCGCGCAAGTAATTGCGCAGTGATTTTGGTGTGTTCTCCGCGTTGGTGCTGGGAATCGGGATAAAAACACTGCGCAATGAATTGCGCGTCTCTGGACTAGAGGGCTGTGGCCGTGGTTCGCTCACACTGCCAAACGTTGTAAGACTTGGTGGGTGCTTCCACCAAAACATGGTGTACCTAGCGATGCTGCTTCGGCGTCTCGCATTTGGCCAGTGGCTGGGGTTACTCGTCCTCCAACGCCAGTGGGTCCTTCGGAATGGGATTTTCCCGATGCACGGACGAAAACAAAACGCAATGGGCTCTTAGCTACCGGGGCCGATCTTGCACCAGAGACCTTGGTGCATGCGTACCGCAATGGCGTATTTCCTTGGCCTCACGACAACGCTCCTCTACCGTGGTTCTCGCCCAATCCCCGTGGCGTGTTGCCGCTCGATCGGTTCTATCGATCAAAATCGCTCCGTCAACGGTTGCAACGAAGTGGTTGGACGTCCACAATCGATGCCAATTTTTCCGGAGTAGTGGAACGTTGCTCGGTGCGCCTCGATGGTGAATCCACCTGGATTACCGATGATATGCGCGCTGCCTATTTGCGATTACACGAATTGGGTTGGGCGCATAGCGTCGAAATTTGGGATGGCGAAGAGTTGGTTGGCGGTTGCTACGGCATTTTGCTCGGTGCAGTATTCACCGGCGAATCCATGTTTCATCGCGCCACCGACGGCTCCAAGGTCGCCCTATTTGAATTGTGTACGCGCTTACATGAGGGTGGCGGGGCGCTGGTCGACGTGCAGATGGTCACCGATCACCTGGCCTCGCTCGGCGCCTTAAGTTTGCATCGCAACTTATTCCTCGAGTTGCTCGAAGAACTCCGCGATGATGACGTCCGCCTCCGCACCGATCGCCTTCCCGTTTCACGCCTAGCCGATCACAAAATCATCGTCGCCGAGTAGTGCATCTTCACGGGACGATTTGCCATGGCAGATTGAGATCATGTTCGTCATGAACACTCATCCCAGAAACTATGCAAGCAGACCTTCGTAGATACCCTTCACCGAAAGCGTGATGTCAGGACAAGTCAACTGAAGTGAATCTTCGGGGCCAAGGAACTCGGTTGACCAACCAAGATCAGTGCGACGACGATGCTCAATAGCGCGTTCCGTCTGCGATACCAACACGTAATGGTCGAGCGATGGAATCGATGCATAGGCCATCCACTTTTCTCGTTTGTCCTGATCCTGCGTTGACTTCGAAAGCACCTCCACGATGAGACAGGGATGGGTCTCAAAATAAGGGTCAGCCTGTTCCCCGCAGACGATCATCACGTCGGGGTAATACGCAGCGAAATCCGTGACCACTTTGGTGTCCGCAATGTAGGTCCGACATCCTTGGGGCTCGGCGACAGCACTCAACTGGTTAGCGATACGAAACGACAGCCGGTTGTGCAGCAACGTGCCACCGGTCATGGCAAACATCTGCCCGCCTACCCAGTCGTGGCGCTGCGTACCTTCGCATTCGATAGCTAGGTAGTCCCCTCGGCTGATGAACTGTTCCGCAGCGTTGCTCATGCAGAAAGCTTACCTCCCAGCCAACCGGCGTTCACTTTTGCGATGTTGTCAATGTTTGGAAACGTATTTACCTTCACCGCTCAAGAAGCGACCCTCCAAGAATGTGACGCATAACAAAGATCCGGGGATCTCACAGGTTCAAACTCCTTGACCACCAAACGCCAACGGTCGGCTCGACACGTTCACCGCTAAAACCCAGTGCAAGGCTGAGGTAGATCGTGCCACCTTCGCAATCCGCCTGAGCCGAACCCTGAGTAGCGTTGGGCTATGGCAACTGTGGTGTTTACCGATGGCGCATGTTCGGGAAACCCGGGCCCTGGGGGTTGGGGTTGGTCAATTGTGGGCGGAACGTCGGCGAATGGCGCGGAAAGGAAGTCAACAAATCAGCGCATGGAATTGTGGGCGGTGCTCGATGCTCTCACCACGATCGTGCCCCTCGAAGATGGAACAATTGAGGTGGTGAGTGATTCCACCTATGTGGTGAATTGCTTCAACAATCGTTGGTGGCCGGGCTGGGAAGCAAAGGGCTGGAAGAACTCGCAAAAACAACCGGTGGCCAATCAGGATCTGTGGAAACCCCTCGTTGCGCTGTACAAACGCAACCGCGAACGCATCAGCTTTCGTTGGGTCAAGGGCCATAGCGGCAACCCCATGAACGACAAAGTCGATGCCCTCGCCGTGGCTGCGGCACAGGGTCAAACCGAGCGCACCGAATTTGCCATCGACGGAACGGTGACGATCACCGGCGGCTCCGCTCTCGATACAAATCTTGTCGCCTCAGCTGGCGAAGCTCTAGTCCTTGAGAGCAATGGGCCTGAGACGGCAAAAGCTGTAGCAAAACGAAGAGCCCCTGTCGCCCCGAGGCGTGCGTTGGAACGTGTTGTTTTGGAGAACGAAGCTATCGCTCGCAAATCCCTCGGCGATGCCAGAGCCGCACTTGGCCACGCTTGCGAAACTGAACTTCGACTTTTTTAAGGTCATTTACCTGTTCCCATTCAACAGGACCGCAATTGCAGTGGCGCTGGCGGAGAACCCTCTGCGGGCCTAAACAAAAGTCGGTGCAGTTCCCCAACACCGTGTGGAGAAAAGCTGCACCGACTGTTGATTTAGGTATCGTTTTTAGGTGTTCGTTAACTGGAGGGCTTACCCGCTTGGTCAGGCGAACACGCTCTCGAGTCGCTGAGTGCTTAGTGCATCGCGGCAAAAGTTCCTTGCGTGTCGCCCTTTCTTGGAAACACTTGCGGTTCTAGAATTTCGGTGGGCGGCGACAAGCGAGAAACTTCCGCTTCCGTGCACTAGTGCGTGTGGGCGTAGATCACTGCGTAGTGTCCTGGTGGTACTTTCCGCGTTGGTGCTGGCAACTGAGGTCAAAACACTACGCAACGACTTGTGCTTCCCTGCACTAGTGGTCGTTTGCGTACGCAGGATCTTCAATGGCACTCTTCACTCGGGCAATCTTGAAGATGGCCAGACCGAACGCGGCTTTAGCGAACACGTCTGCGAAGGAATAGCCAACGTTGCGAAGCACGAAGCCACCGGCGCCCTCAAAGAAATCTCCGCCGATTACGGGGAAGAGATACGCAATTGGATAGACGCCCCAAAGCCCGAGGATCGACAGACGCAACATCGAAACAGTGTGCTTCACTTCATCTGGTTGACGCTCGAGCGAGCCGCCCAATTCCTTGAAGAGGACCCAAAGTATGTACACAAATGGAATAGCAGAAAGTGCGCCCCATACGACACGAGGGCCGTTGGTTGAGGCAACTTCACCTGGGTATCCGAGAAGAATCATCAGGGTGGCAGCAGGAACAAGCTTCATCAGTAGGTTCTTCTGCACCTTCTTTGCCAGGGCCAAAACGGCAATGGTTTCAACGAGTAGCAACGGCACGGTCAAAAGCCAGTCCACATAGCGGTAGCCCTCATTGAAAGCGATGTTCGAGGCAATGTGATCTGCTTTGGGGCCTGAACCGGCAGGAAAGGCTTCCTTAAAGTTCTCAAAGATTCTGAAGTAGTGGTACGCCGCAATCGAACACACCATCGCCGAGGTTGTCACCGCCAGACGGTAAGGCGCTCGAACCGAAGATCGGGAAACAAGGAGAAACAACGCAGTAAATGCCATGGCCGCAAACACCAGGGAAAACAGGTTGTAAATCAAGGAGAATTGCGACGAAGTGAGACTGGGTATGTCGATAGTTGAGAGCACGGCAACAACTTTCTGGGATGGCTAGTCGTGGATGGAGCCCGCTAACGGCGAGCTTCCAAATGATGCAGGACACCACATCGCTACAGACAATCGATTCTGAAGAATTCTGTCTACGGGCCGAGCTACAAACGATCCAAAATATTTGTTGTTGCACCACTACCCATTCATCGAACATCGAAATCTTTGGACCGAACTTTAGGGCTGCCCTCGAGAACGAAAGCATCGGCGCAAAAAGCGAAATCCAACTTACGGTTGCAAGGCCACCAGCAGTATGTTCTGGCCATGCCTCTACCTAAGCCTTCACCCTCAGTCCCTCTGCAGCAGTCACCATCGCCGTCTGTGGCGATCCGTTTTCTGCTGGCCAAACCGCTCGTAAAAATCAAGCTGCTCTTCATGGCGGCGAGCTTCATTTCATTGGTGCTCTCCGTGAGCTTGTATTTTAACGGGCACGAGCAGCAGGGAATCTATGTAGGCATATGGGTTCCGTCGATCCTGTCTTTGGGTTCACTCCTTCTTGCCGGAGAGCGCGGCGAATGAGCCAGGCCTCACTGTTTGCCGTTGGCGCCTTCGTCTTCGCCATCACGGTGTTTGCCACGCTCTTCTACGGCTACGTGGTCTTCAGCCGGAACTATGGTGCCGGCCTCCCCAAAGGACAGGTCTTCCCAGGATTCCAGGGCACGTTACGCGAAGAGGGATCGCCTGTTGTTCGTCCGCAAGCGTCGCAACCCGTAAGCGAAAACTCCGTCGGCGCATAGACCGCTGAACCCCCGGTGAGCACAGGCTCTACACCTAATGGTTCCACACCTACCGGGAGCGATCTAGAAGACGGCGTGGTGGGCAACGCTGCTCCGGCCTTTTCTGGTCAAACGGCCGCCACCTCATGGACGATTCGAGATTTTCACGAGAGCGATATCGAGCGGGCGGTCCAAGC
>JAYTWN010000248.1:0-9150 GCA_043743435.1 Acidimicrobiia bacterium | reverse complement strand
CAACGACCTGACCCGTAGCCCGATCAAAGACCATGAATCGATTGTCGCTCTCAATCCCAATAAAGGAGTCGCTTACTGAAACCCTGCGCAGTGTGGGGCACGGATAACTGCCATCCGGAGCCTGCGGCAAGGTCCTCATTCGTGGGACTGGAAGAGGTGGCAACGGGAGGGACGGTGCCAGGGATATTGGCGGCGGAATCGTTACGCTGACTCGTGTGGGGGCGAGAGGGAAACCGTCTGGTGACGTTGATGCGGGGCGTTGCCCCGGGCTGGGAGGAGGTCCGAGAGCGGGAACCGTCGGCATGGGAGGGGTCTGGTTTGTTCGCTCGAAATCGCTCTCAACCTTCCATACTTGAGTTCCAGAGTCGCCCGTTAGCCGGGTGAGAGAGAAACAGGCCTTGTTTCGGACAAGAGGTCGAACGAGAAAGACATCGTTTCCGCTAACTCTCAGGAAGGCAATGCGACCCGAGCTCGTTACTTCCTGCGGGCGTTCAAGCCAAGAGAGAATTGTGGCGGGAAAGATCGACCATCCAATGGCGAAGGCCTTTTCGCTAGACGGGTAGGTGTTGTCTTTGGACGCGCCAAGGGAAATCAGTTTTGTTACTCCTGCTCGCTCAACAATGGCCTGAGTCGGCGTTTCGCCAATGAGCTGCCAACCAAGTGGAAGTTCGGCAATCGTCTTTCCTGTTTTCGCATCCAACAGCAACACGTAATCTCGGCGGGCTTCACGAAATCGGTGAACAAGCAAAGCCGCCATCAGGGCCAGTACTACCGCAAAAACAAGCCACACCTTGCGGGACCGTTCGCGTCGCACCCGCATTGTTTCCACCAATCAGCGTGAGATAGCTTCCTATGCAAGCATACGTTCAAAGCTCGTCGAGCGGGTGACGGTCGACCAATAAAGAACGTCGAGAGTACTTGGGAGTCACTCCGCCAACTCCGCTTTTGAGCCTAAAACCAACGCGGCCAACACGCGTGGCATTTCCGATTCACTGCGCTAGTTGTCGGTCTCGAAGAGAGGCGATTCGATTTTCCCGACCAGCCAATAGCTGTCGCCACGCTCTTTACAATCGTCACTTGTTTGGAGTTTGTCGCCAAAACTGTAGGTGGTAGCTTCCGCGGCATTCACTTGCCCTCCTCCCCATCTGACAATCGTGCCGGTTTCCGCCAGTTTGCGGCCATTGGAATCAAGGACCTCATACTGCGCCGAACCTGGCTTCACCCGAACGGTTGTGCCGAAGAACCAAACTGCTTGATCGTCACCTACATACAAGCACTCATCGCGTTCCTCGAAGCGAACTCCGACCTGCAAAGCCGTAAGGTACTCACTCGTCCGGTGCGCGTTCGCGAAGGTAGTGATCGATACCGAGGCCCGCACTGCCTCGGTCGATGGAATGGCGGACGATTCCTTGTTGGACGAGCATCCAGCGAGGTTAGCCACGAAGAAAGTTGCCCCAACCACGCTTAGGAACACACGCTGCAAAGGGGATGCATTGGATGGAAGTGAATCATGTTCTGTTCGCATACTTCATCTACTTCTTGTCGACGCTCGGAGACAACGTCTGAAACTGAAGCACACCAGAAAGGCTATCGGTTCCAGCACTGTCAATGGCCATTCCCGCCCGAAACTACCTTTCGTTCTGATGATTGAAGCCTGTCGCGAGCTAGTTAAATCGTTCCATTGCATGAAGTGCCTCGGGCAGGGTGAAACGGCCGGCGTAGAGGGCCTTGCCGACGATGGATCCCTCTAGGTTCGATCCCGCAGCCGCCGCTTCGGCCAGAGCAACCAGATCAGCAATCGAGGAGATTCCGCCCGAGGCGATCACGGGGGCTTTGGTGGCGAGAGTGACTGCGGTGTACAGATCTACGTTGGGGCCGTGGAGCATGCCGTCCTTGCTCACGTCGGTAACGATGTAGCGGGCACAACCTTCTCGGTCCAGCCACGAAAGTGTCTCCCACAGGTCACCGTCATCCGTGGTGTAACCGCGGGATGCGAGACGATGCTGCACTGCACCATAAGGATCTGCATTCACGCGCACGTCCAAGCTGATCGCGACACGGTCACCGTGCGCAGCGATAACCTGAGCGCACCAGGCGGGATCCTTCAACGCGGTCGTGGCGAGGATGATCCGCTCACAGCCAGTAGCGAGGGCCCGGTGTAGCGAGGCGTCGTCGTTGATGCCTCCCGACAACTCCACATTGATGTCAAGTTCCCCGATCACTGCTGCAGGCAACTCACCGTTGGAACCGCGACCCAAGGCCGCGTCGAGGTCGACGAGATGAATCCAGTCTGCGCCACCAGCCTGCCACGCAAGCGCAGACTCCAGCGGGGAGCCATGAGTCGTTTCGGTGCCCGCTTCGTCTTGAACCAACCGCACTGCGAGACCATCGGCTACATCAACGGCAGGCAACAACATAAAGGTCACGCGCCTCATGTTATCGAGCGCGTCTGCGCTTCCTCCTTAGGTTTTCTTCTGTCAAAGATGACCGCCGTCCAATCCGAAGTTGTTCTCGCATGGCGCATTGCAGGTTGGGCAGGTTGGGCAGGCCGCGATGGATTCACCTCGACCAACCGGTGGCGCTGAGTTCCCTGATTGCCCCACCACGTTGAACCCGCATGTGGCAAGCTGCTCGCATGTTGCACAATTGGTTCATCGAGCCGGAGCAATACCTGCGCCACGAAACAAGACGCGGCCGACGACACGGGTATGAGTGGCTCGACCCCAAACGTACCGCGCTAGTTGTGATTGACATGGTGCCGTTTTTTGTTGGCGACCCCGATATCGGCCACTACCCGCGAGGGATCGTGCCCAACATCATGACGCTGGCCGAGGGACTGCGCGCTGCGGGCGGCACAGTGGCTTGGGTGCTTCCGGCCGCAACTGAGCCATCGACAGCTACCGTTGAATTGCTTGGAGCCAAGGTAGCCGAGCTGTATCGAACCTCCGGCGGCGGCGGACCATTGCGCTCGCGACTGTGGCACGAGTTCGAAGTTGCCGACTCCGATCTTCTCGTTGAGAAAAGCAGTGCGAGCGCGTTCTTCCCCGGTCGATCGGAACTTCCCACGCCGTTGGAGGCGCGCAACATAGAAAGCGTGCTTATTACTGGCACGGTAGCGAATGTTTGCTGCGAATCAACCGCCCGTGATGCGAGCACGCTTGGTTACCGCACGATCATGGTGGCCGACGCCAACGCCGCTCTTCGTGACCAAGACCTCAACGCAACGCTGCACACCTTTTACCGAACGTTCGGCGACGTACGTCCAACAACGGAGATTCTCGAACTCATCCGCGCTGGCCGGCCACTAGAAAATTTCGCGTCAGGTCACTAACTGGGCTCGTCGACAATGTTGTCGTAGGTTCGCTGGTTCGTGCGATACGGCCCCACGCTCATCACCGCGACTCGGCGGTTGCGCCAGCGCGAGTCTTCGTCAGTTGGCCGACTTGGCGAAGCTGTAAGCTCCTTGCTATCGAGCGCGCCAAAACAACCTTGGGTACAAATGAGAAATTTGGCTGAAATGTTGGCTTCGGATCCGGACTTCGATGCGTTGACGGTAACCGACCTTTTCTCCCGAGCAATCGGGCCGAATCGTATTACCAATCGGGCTCGCGCGTTGGTTGCGCTTTCTCGCCTTGCTGGTGATGACGTCTTGTTCGCGGGTCGTGTTTTGGGTTTGTTGGAAAACGAGGATATGCGCGTCCGGGTGGTCGGGTTGATGACGGTTCGGCTGTTCGGTTTGGTTGGGCTTTTGGTCAATTCCAAAGGAGAGGCTCATGCGGCGGTGTTGGAGGTCTGGAACTCTGTGGTGGACTTCGAACGTCAGGACGTTCGGTCGGCTATGTCTGCGAACGGAGTTCTATTTCCATGGTGAGTACGCGCTCAGAAGGAATACGTGCGCTTACCAATTTTTCGTTGCACTACTTCACCGAACCTTCAAAGCACCGAAGCGGCGCCGTGTTCTGCTGAATAGGCACCTACAGGAAAATTCGCTCCACGACCGCGCTCACCAAAGATGTGTTTTCGTTAGCTCTTGGCTGGCCAAAGGGTCAGGGCTTGTGATGCTTCGTCGGGCAGGTTTGCAATGTTGACCTCTGCCTCGATCTCTTCGATTCCTGCAGATTTCCACGCAAAGATCAGATGAAACGGTTCGCTTGGCAAAGGATTGAGCCACAGACCGAAACCGATCCCCCCGTCATCGCCGTAGAGCAAGGTTCCCAAACGGGCGCTCGCCGTCATAGGCTGATCAGCATGTCGTTAGAAGAAGTCAGAGTCGTTTCGGCCACGGCCGAGGTGCCCGCAGCAGCAGCGATGATCTTTGAGGCCATTGCCGATCCCTCCCGTCAGCCCAGTTGGGACGGGAACGACAACTTGGCTACCGCTGAGCCCAACCAGCGTGTGCGTTCGGTTGGCGATGTCTTCGTCATGACGCTCACCAACGGCGCAGTCCGTGAAAACCATGTGGTCGAGTTCGAAGAGGGCCGGCGAATTGGATGGAGGCCAGCGGAGCCGGGCCAGTCTCCTGTAGGTCATCTCTGGCGTTGGAAACTCGAACCAATCGACGACAACCGCACACATGTAACGCACACTTACGATTGGACCGACCTCCACGACGAGAATCGGTTGCCCAGAGCTCGGTCAACGACAAGCGAAAGCCTCGCCGCCTCCATTCATCGCCTTTCCCTCCTTTTCGGGCCCCGGGCCTAACGATCAGCCCCAGGAGACGAGACCACCAGAACCTGTCATTCGAGTGCGGTCGATTGGCCGGTTGCCGGGCGGTGAAATGACCGGACTCGACATGTGAAGATTCGCTTCAGTCGAGCCGCCGCAAAATCCCACTCCTTGCGCGGAGCCTTCTGAATTGGCCACCTCCGTAACCTCGTGCAAGCATCCGTCGTCTGTTGAACTGGGCAGACCTAGCTGGGATTGGCACCCAAACGCACCTGACCAGCGTGGCAGTTGTCTCACTTAGCAGCATTGAACGACATGTCAATGTGGCGTTCACTACCGTGCCTGCGTGCCTTCTCAGAATCCCAGCTGGCGACTTGAGGTTCAGCCTCGTGACGCAGAACTTCTCGGTAAACGATTGGCCGCACGTGCCCGTTCCGTGTTGGGCACCGGGGCCGCCGGGTTGATCAGCGTCGAGGAGACAACGCTGTACGTGGTTGACCGAGATCTCAACGAAGGTGAGCGTCATTCGCTGGCCACGGCTCTGGTCGACGATCGCACCCAAACCTATCGGTGGCGCTCAACGGGCAGTCCCACAGCTGAGTCCGGACCCGGGACAAGTCTTCAAGAGTCCGGACCCGGGACAAGTCTTAAAGAGCCTGATGCAGCGTCGTTCGTTGAGGTGGCGCTTCGAGCTGGGGTAACCGATCCCAGAGGCGAGGCGTTTGCAAAGGCCGCGTTTGTGCTGGGGTTTCCGGCGATTTCGGCTCGTTCCGGGAAACGGTTCTCGTTCCGTTGCGAACCAGGCGCGCCCGCCGCGCAGATCCAGGCTGCGGTGACCGCTGCACTGTTACACAACGACATTGTCGACGACGTTGCCCATAATGCCTATATCGATGTTCGCTTTGCCTTCGACGCCGCTTCGGATCATGTTGAAATCGTGCCGGTTCGCGAACTTTCCGAGCCGGAGCTCGATGGGCTTTGCAAGGCCCGCGGACTGGCACTTGATCCCGCCGAGCTCCTTGCCGTCCAAAGCTTTTACCGCTCCATCGATCGTGATCCAACCGATGCCGAACTGGAGTCTCTTGGCCAAACGTGGAGTGAGCATTGCGCCCACAAAACCTTTCGTGCACATATTACTTGGGACGATGGAACGGCTATCACTCCCCTGCTCCGCCAGCTCCGTAACTCCACCGATGCGCTGGCCAAACCGTGGGTTGTATCCGCGTTCGTGGACAACGCTGGGATCATTTCCTTCGATGACGCCTATGACGTTGCTATCAAGGTAGAGACCCACAATCACCCGTCGGCCATTGAACCCTTTGGTGGCGCCAATACTGGAGTTGGCGGCGTGATTCGCGACGTACTTGGTGTGGCCGCCGACGCAATCGCCGTTACCAATATTTTGTGTTTTGGGCCATCTGATACGCGCACTGAAGATCTCCCCAAGGGCGTTCTGCATCCGCAACGTATTCGCGATGGTGTCATCGCCGGTATTGCTGACTATGGCAACAAGATCGGCTTGCCCACCGTCGCTGGTGCCATCGTCCATCATGTGGGCTTCACCGCGAATCCTTTGGTGTTTGCGGGTTGCATCGGCTTGCGTCCAAAGGGTCTGGTGCTTCGCGGTCCAATTCCTGGTGATCGCATTGTTGCCATCGGCGGTGCTACGGGGCGTGACGGGATTCGAGGGGCCACGTTCTCGTCGCTAACCATGGACGCCACAACCGGCGATGTGGCGGGGGCCAGCGTACAAATTGGTGATCCAATCATTGAGAAGCTGGTTTCCGACGTGCTCACCGAAGCTCGCGATGCCGAGTTGTTCGTGGGAATAACCGATTGCGGTGCCGGTGGTTTTTCGTCGGCGATTGGTGAGATTGCCGCGGAACTTGGGGCCGACGTAAACCTTGATGCCGCCCCGCTGAAGTATCCCGGCTTAGCTCCCTGGGAAGTCTGGCTTTCTGAGGCGCAGGAACGTATGGTTCTGGCTGTTCCCGCCGAGTCTGTCGCGGCGTTACAGGCGATTTGTGATGCACACGAAGTATCTTTGGCTGACCTTGGTGCGTTTCGTTCTGATGGCCAGTTAATCGTGCGTTGTGCCGGAAAGACCTTGCTCGATCTCCCTGGTTCGTTTCTCCATGACGGTCGCCCGGCCCGTCAGATGACGGCTTCGCGTCCGGTGGCTCCAGCGACCAAGGGTAAGCGCGATTGTGCGGTCATTATGAGTGATGCAACGGAGATTCTGATGCGCGTGCTAGCTCATCCTGATGTCCGGTCCAATGAATCAGTGGTTCGGGGATATGACCATGAAATTCTTGGCGGAACCATTGGTCGACCATTCGTAGGTGTACGTAACGATGGTCCTGCCGATGCTGCGGTGATCTCGCCCCTCAAAGTACCATCTGGTCGAGGTTTGGCCATTGGTATTGGCATGAATTGTCGCACTGGCGTCATTGATGCCAAGCGTATGGCCGGGGCTTCAATCGATGAGGCGATTCGTAACGTGGTGGCGGTGGGCGCCGATCCTCGCCAGATTGCGCTGCTCGATAATTTCTCCTGGGGCGATCCCCGCAAACCGGCGACGCTCGGCCAATTAGTTGAGGCGGTCGAGGCGTGTTGCGAAGGTGCGGCATCGTTTAGCGCACCGTTTGTTTCTGGCAAGGACTCACTCAACAACGAGTACCTCACCACAAACGGCGATCGCACCTCGATCCCTCCGACGCTGGTCATCACGGCGCTGGGCATATTGCAACACGGTGAAATGCTCATAACCAGTGATGTCAAAGCCGCGGGGAATGCTTTGGTGTTGGTTGGTCCGGCGGCAACCGATCTTCGCGGCTCGGTGCTTGATTCGGTTCTTCGAATTGACGCCGCTGGAACCGTTCCCGGTGCCGACACCGAATCACCTGCCCGGTATCTGGCCGTACACCGCGCCATGGTCGACGGGTTGGTGCTCTCGGCGCATGATTGCGGTGACGGTGGTTTACTCACCACCGTGGCGGAGATGGCCATCGGCGGCCGACTGGGGGCAAGCTTGGTGTTGCGGTCATCGAATCCTGAAGTGGTCGTTGGTGAGATATTCGGAGAAACCTCCGGTCGCTTGGTTCTGGAAACTACCGAGGCCAATGTCCAGGAGCTGTGCACTCGCACGGGTGGTTCGGTGATTGGCCACGTTCTTGCCGACCAGGTACTGAGCGTCACGGCGTTGAACGGAACCGAAGTTGTGCATGCCAGTCTTGATGTGCTTCGCTCAGCCTGGCAATCCCAAGGTGAACCGGTCAGCAGCGCTAGCGAAGCGGGATCGAATTCATGAGCAAGCCTGTTGCGTTGGTGGTCCGTTCTCCTGGAACCAACCGTGATCATGACGTCGCGTACGCCCTCGAGCTGGCGGGAGCGTCGGCAAAGCGGGTTTCTCTGAATGAATTGCGCGATGCGCCGGGCTCGATTCATTCCGCACAGATGTTGGTGCTGGCTGGCGGGTTTTCCAATGCCGATGCGTTGGGCGCCGGAACACTGGCGGCACTGCAAATTTCCACCTACCTTGGCGATACGTTGCGCGAGTTTTTGGCCGACGGCAATCCGATTTTGGGTATCTGCAATGGCTTTCAGATGCTCGTCCGCTCTGGGTTGTTGCCGGGTTCGCTTACCCATAATGCGTCGGGTGCGTTCACGTGCCGTTGGGTAACGCTGGAGACCTCTACCGCTTCATCGGTTTGGACTGCGGGAATTACCGAGCCAATTGAATGCCCGGTCGCTCACGGTGAAGGTCGTTACCTGGCCGAGCCTAATATCGCAGGTGCACATAGCGCTCTCACGTATGTCGACGATACCAACCCCAATGGCTCTGTGGCCAACATTGCCGGTGTTGCCGATGCGAGCGGTTTGGTGCTTGGTCTGATGCCGCATCCAGAGAATCATGTGTTAGCCCGCCAGCATCCGCAGTTCACCCGCCGCCGTTCCGAAAATCGGGCCGCAGATGGTTCCTCAGATCGTGCCAGAGATCGTTCCGCAGATCGGGCAGGAGTGACCGTGACTCGATCCGGGCTTGGCCTTCCGCTGTTCACGAGTGGCGTGAATTACATAAAGGACCGGGGATGACCACCGCCGCCACGACGAGTGCACCAGGCGCCGTGCTTGATCAGATCGCGTTGCCGTTGCAGGGTCGTCGTGAGGGCAAGATTCGTATCAGTTACGACCTTCCCGCTTCCCATAGTCAACCTGAACGTCGCTTGTTCATCACCACCGATCGGCTTTCTGCGTTTGACCGGGTGTTGGCGTGCGTTCCCGGTAAGGGCCAGGTGCTCAATGAGTTGGCGTGGTGGTGGTTTTGCGAGCTGGCTGACATTGTGCCAAACCACGCACTGAGCTGCCCCGATCCCAACGTGTTGATTGCCACCGCAGCTTCACCCCTTCCCGTTGAAGTGATTGTCCGTCACGCCATCACCGGGGTAACGAACACGTCGCTGTGGCAACGTTACGCCGCCG
>JAYTWN010000247.1:0-10236 GCA_043743435.1 Acidimicrobiia bacterium | reverse complement strand
CGGCGCCAACGACCACCACGCCAGGAAAATGGTTTGCCGATGGGTAGGTACTGTCCAGCGAGTCGCTCATGGCGCTGATCGTAGCGGTACCGACAAGTTAAAGTTCCACCTAGCGGACCGGCGTTCCACTTTATTGCGATGATCGGTCAATGTTGGATAGGGTCAGGTGGCCTACCTGGGTATAGCCCAGGCCCCGGGTACCTGCTCCCGGTGCCATGGTTCGCAACAATGCAATGAAAGGATGGAACCTTGAGCGCAAAAAAGCCCCCATCGACACTGCCATCCCCGAAACGTGCTGCTGCGAACAAGCGAACGGCCCCTCTCTCCTCAGCGAAGACCGGGGCGACTCGATCAAGACGAACCCCGGGGGCCTCAGGCCCAATTGACACCGCAGCGCTGGGTGGAAACGGTTACGACGAAGTCACCGATGTAGGGGATCTTGTCGAAGCGGCCGAAGGAAAATCAACCCAAACCATCGCCACGGTAGAACGGGCACTCGATGTGCTGTTGCTGTTCGCCGCCCAGGGAATTGCCACCCTTGGGGTCACCGAAATTGCCGGTGAGCTGTCGATGTCAAAAGCTGCCGTGCATCGCGTGCTTTCCTCGCTGCGGGCCAAAGGTTTTGTAGACCTCGACGACGAAGAACGCCGCTATCGCCTCGGTGCTGCCACCATGACGTTGGGGCTGACGTATCTCGAAAGTCTCGACGTTCGCTCGATGGCCCTTCCCGTTTTGAAATCGCTGAGCGCGCTTACCTTTGAAACGGCCACGCTTTCCACCCGAGTCGGTGATGTGCGCAGTTACATCGATCAGGTGCTGCCGGACCGAGAAGTCAAAATGACCGTACCGCTTGGTCGCCCTTTCCCTCTCCATACCGGCTCTTCCTCTAAGGCGTTCCTGGCGTTTCTGTCGGCATCGGAAATCGACCGGTATTTGGATGGCGAACTCGAGCGCTATACCGATCTCACCGTGATCGAACCCGCAAAACTCCGCAAAGATCTCGCCGTCATCCGTAAGAACGGATTCGCGGTCAGTCTCGGCGAACGCCAAGCCGGAGCCGGTTCGGTAGCGGCCCCTATCTTCGATCGTCACGGAGAACCAATTGCGGTCATGAGCGTGTGCGGACCGGTAGAACGATTTCGTGACGAAGTTCAGGCGATTTCATCGCACTTGCTCCTCGCCACCCAAGATCTTTCCACTCGGTTTGGAGCTCGGAAATGATGTTCGCAATCGATGAAGTGTGTACACGTATGAAAGCATCGATCATTCGCCGCAAATCACGAGCCGTGACTGCCACCGCAAAGACCCGCTTTCCATAACCACCAGGAGTTGTTGTCATGTCTGCCCCCTTTGATGTCGTCGTCCGCAATGTTCGTTTGGTTCGTCCCAACGTTGAAGGTACGCCAGTTGTTGATGTGGGCATTTGCGATGGCAAGTTCGTAGCCATCGAAGCTTCCCTTGATGCCACCGGCGCCGCTGAAGTGATCGACGGGGCTGGCCGGTTTGCCTTCCCGGGATTGGTGGACCCACACTTCCATGTGGGCATTTATGCGCCTATCGAAGAGGATGCCCGTTCTGAATCTCGGGCGGCTGCCCAAGGTGGAGTCACCACCGCACTTACCTATTTTCGTACCGGTGAGTACTACCTAAACAAGGGCGGCCCATACGCTGAGTTTTATCCCGAAGTACTGGAGCGTTCAAAGGGCAACTACTGGGTTGACTACGCGTACCACCTAGCGCCAATCAACAAAGGCCACATCGATGAGATGCCAGCGTTGCTCAAAGATCAGGGTGTTTCGTCGTTCAAGATCTTTATGTTCTACGGCGGACACGGTCTGCACGGTCGTTCCGATTCCCAAAACAGCTTTCTGAAACTCGAAGAAGGCGAGCGATACGACTTTGCGCACTTTGAGTTCATCATGCGTCAACTCACCAAAATGATTGCCGACAACCCCGACCAAGCGGAAAGTATCTCTCTGGGGTTGCACTGCGAAATGGCCGACATTCTCAATGCGTACACCGAGATCGTGCAAAGCGAAGGCAAGCTGACTGGTCTGCACGCATACAATGCTGCTCGTCCTCCGCACTCAGAAGGTCTTGCCGTTTTCATCGCTTCTTACCTGGCCTATGAGACCGCATGCGCAAACATCAATTTGCTCCATCTTTCCTCCCAGAAAGCTATGGAAGCGGCGTTAATGATGCAGACGTTGTTTCCGCATATCAACTTCCGTCGAGAGGTAACCGTTGGGCACCTGGTGCTCGACGTGGATTGCCCCAATGGTGTTCTGGCTAAAGTAAATCCGCCCATCCGTGAACGTTCCGACGTGGAGTTTCTGTGGAAGACGTTACTGGAAGGCGGAGTTTCCTGGGTTGCTTCCGATCACGCCTGCTGCAAGCCCGAAATGAAATACAAGGCCGAGAACCCCGACGACATTTGGATGGCCAAATCGGGCTTCGGAGGAACTGAATACCTCTTGAGTGCGCTGTATTCAGAGGGTGTCAAGCGCGGATTGAGTCTCAACGCCATGGCAGAGCTGGTCTCTTGGAACGCTGCTCGTCGTTTTGGTCTAGGAGCCAAAGGTGACGTGGCCATTGGATACGACGCCGACCTGGTGCTGTTTGATCCAGCTGTCACCTTTACGGTTCGCGCTGCGGAATCTGAATCGGGCCAGCAATACACGCCGTTCGAAGGATATGAGCTGAACGGAAAAGTTACGCGTACGTTGCTTCGCGGGAAAACCGTATTCGCCGATGGCGCGATTGTGGGAGAGCCGACGGGTCAATACCAATCCCGTCCCAACGTTCGGGTTGCTTCATGACCAATACACTACGTGCGCTCCAAATCGATGCGTTGGGAATCCCCCCACAGTTCTCCGTCGTCACTCGGTCAGAAGTTGGCCTGCTGGCCGACGTAGCCTCCTGCGCCGCTTCTGGTGTTGCCGACGAGATTGTTGACCTGATCACCGCTGAAGTACTGCCACTCGATCGCCAAATCGCCTTTGGGTTCTTCACTCCGACACGCCCTGCACCGTTGCAGCCAGGATTGACCGGAGTCGGTCGTCGTCGTAGCGATGGTGCCGTGGTGGCGGTCCAGGGAGGGGCGTTTGCCCTCGGGTTCGCTCGACCTGGCACGTTCGCCTCAACGTTTGCCGCACCGGCGGGAGCACTGTTTGAGGTACCCGTCGGTCTGGACCCGTTGCTGGTAGCTGCTGGCCTGGCCAATCAAACAACCGCACGCGTGGCCCTGATCGATCACGCAGAACTCGCCGCGGGCGAAACGGTTTTGGTGCTCGGTGCTCGAGGTGGCGTCGGCATGGCGGCCGTTTGTTTGGCCCTCTCGATGGGAGCAAACGTTGTCGCTGGGGTTCGTGATCCTGCCGCCACCGATGATGCCACCGCTGCGCTTCGAACTATCGGTGCTGAACTTCGAGCAGCTGACATGGATTCGTTGCGAGGGTTGGGAGCGCACGTCATCATCGACAACGTCGGGGCTGAGACGCTTTCTGGCGCACTCGTTGCCGGTGCGGCGCGATGCCGTCATGTACTTGTTGGCGTTTCTGGGAATCCAATGGCGTCGGTTCTGCTGCCGCTGTTTCTGGCCAACGAACATCGACTTATGGGCTTCAACCTCTATGCACTCTCCGCTCAACGTTGCGCAGGTGCAACCGTCGAAGCCATGGCCGATTTGGCAGCGGGGCTGCACGTTCCACGGATTAAAGCTACGTTCACGTTTGATCAGGCCGCCGAAGCGTATGGAGCCGTTGGTGGCGATCGTGTTCTACTCATCCCATAAGCACACGTACTAATGTCTTCCCTCGAACGTTCCACTCTTCACGTTTCTCCATCCAATGGTGAACCTGGCAATGGTGAGCCTGCCAATGGTGAACCTGGCAATGGTGAACCTGCCATTCCTGAATCTGCCCTCGGTGAGCCCGCCATTGGTGAGCGTGGTGGTGTGGAGCCAGTCATGGTCCGTTCGGTGTACGCCGCGGGAGCACTACAGGATCGAACCGCACCGTACGACCGTGTACAAATGCGCGTGTTTTACCCGGCCGAATTCACCGGGACGCAACAAGAACGAATGAGCGGGATGCTGCCCTTGGCCTCAGGAGTAACCCGCCTACCAGTCGTGGTGTTCCTGCCTGGAGTAAACGTAACCATCGATAGTTACCGTTGGTTCGCGGAATTTTTGGTCGCTCGAGGTTTTCTGGTGGTGCTGCCGTGGGTTATCGAATCCATGAGCCCTGGGGTGACCGCCATGACCGCTGGCGTTGATCGAATGGCTTCCTCGCCGGCCGAGTTAGGATCACGCCCCGCGTGCTTTGCTCTGGAGTCGATCCTTGCCACACTCGATGATTTGGATGCCAGCGGTTCACCATTGGCTGGCCACCTCGACCTGACCCGCGTGGCCTTTGGTGGACACTCTGCTGGGGGATCTATGGCCCTCCTGTCATCGAGCGCGCGGTGGTTTCCCTCGTTGCGTTGCACCTTCACGTTTGGGGCGCACCTGCTCGGAAGCCAGCTTGCCGGTTGGGAGCCCGGATCGGTCATGACTGTCAGCAACGACACCGTGCCGCTTTTGCTCATGGCCGGAACGCAAGACGGCGTGATTGCGGCCAGTGCGGTGCGATATGGGGAAACGGCCGAAACACGAGAAGACCCGATGCGTAGAACCTTTGCCCGCGGACTCCCAGATCCGGTGCGCGCCTGCTCTCATTTGGTGCTGATCGAGGGTGCCGACCATTTTGCCATTGTCAACCCCGTTGACGCTACAGCGGCACGAAGTTTTCTAGAGCCAGCCGCGCCAACTGAAGCCCCACTCCACCGCAAGCTCATCTGCGCGCTTAGCGAATCGTTTCTTCGATCGCACCTCTACGGCGACGAGGCCGGGACGGAAGCGCTGACCACACTCCTCGCTCAAGCCGAAGATTGTGTCATGCAGGTCAACCGGGCCAGGGTCCCTAGTTGAAGCTGACGGGCTCCATCTCCGCTTCGCTTCGAGTCCCATCAGTGGGTTCTTCGCCAACCGGCAAGCCGGATTGTCAACCCCAGGACGCAAGGTTCGGTCAACTTCGTCCCTGCTATGTGCATCCGTATTTGTATCGCTATGCCCCTATTTACCCGGCCTAGCTGTTGTATCCGTTTGAAAAAAGGAGAACCCCATGCCTGATGTAACTGGTTTCCGAGCCAAATTTGCGGCCATCGTGCCCTCAACGAACACGGTCGTGGAGCATGATTTCAATATGCTGGCGCCTCCCGGGGTAACAATTCACTCCGGACGGTTTCAAATTGAACGGCCGCAACTTTCGACGGATGCGGAGTTTGAAGATCTCCTCCGCCAAATCGACACGAACCTGCCACTTGCTGTGAGCTCTGTTGCCACGTGCAAACCCGATTATTACGTGATGGGAATGTCGGCAGGAACGTTCTGGGATGGGCTCGAAGGCAACCAACGATTCGAAGCGCGACTTGCTGAGCTCACCGGAAACATGGGTGTGTCTACCGGAGCTACCAGTTGCAAGGCTGCTCTCAATCTTTATGGTGCCAAGCGAATCTCTGTACTCACGCCTTACCAACCCATCGCCGACTACAACGTGGCCCGCTATTTCAAAGAAGTTGGCTTTGACGTCGTGAAAGGTATCGGCCTTAAATGCCCGAGCGCCACGGCTATTGCCGAAGTTACCGAAGCTGATCTCATCCCGGTGCTCAAAGAACTCGATGGCCCACACGTCGATGCCATCGTGCAATGCGGAACCAACCTCTCCATGGTTCGTCTTGCTGCGGCTGCCGAGCAATGGCTTGGAAAGCCCGTTATTGCCATCAACACTGCCACTCTCTGGCATGCTCTGCGTGCTTACGGGATCAACGACAAGGTTTACGGCTTCGGTTCTCTCATGGAGAACTTTTAGAGCCAAAAGTTCCCTGTGGGATCGGTTCGGGCTTCTCCTGGCCGGATTCGATCCCATAGGAGTTTCATGGTGTTCAACTCCGCAGCAATCCGGTGTTCGGTCCCGCTTCAAGAACCCGTCATGGTGTTGTGGACGTCGTGTTGTGGATTCGGAAGGAACGCCGTGATGCTGACAAAGCCCGAAGCGAGACGGGATTGGCTTGGAGTTCTCGTTGTTAGTCGGCTTGGTGGTGAACATCCCAGGTTGTAGATGGGTCTTGGGGCCAAACGTAGCGCTGCAACACATCGTTGTCGTCAATCCAGAATCGGGCCGAATCCTCGTAGTTTCCGCCAAGATACTGATACGCCGGTGCCCCGCGGAACGGGTCGGTCCGCGGGTCCGCCCAAGCTCTACGGTATTGCACATCCGCGGTAAGTAGGCGTGCATGATCGGTTGGGTTGCTCAACCAGGGCAGCAGTACTGGAACTTCTGTCGGTTCTTCGTTGAGGCCTTGGCGGCCATGTGACGTTACGGCTTTGATCGCCGGCCCTTGGAAAATTCGTAACAGCGGCGAGGCCACCAACAAGGCCTCACTGGGACCAATCAAGGGAGGATCGACCTTTCCATTTACCGTTCGTGTGCTTACGATGCAGTCGGTGATTTCCTGGCGCACCGATATCGTCACCTCGGCACTGGCGAAGGTCACAGCAATGTCCATGGCAGTCGCCACTACCTCAATGGTTACGCCAGTTGGTGTGGTCCGGCGGCTAGAAACCCCGTGATTTGCAACTTCGTAGGTTTCCTCCATGGCCACGACCTCACCATTTCGTTTGTATACATACTTACCTGAGCCATAAGGCAATCTCAAATAGGGGAGTGCACTCATGAAGGTTTCGCTGATGGAGTTTTCGCTGATGGAGTTTTCGCTCCACCAAATTCGCTCGCTCGTTGGCCGGTCATGGCGATCCCGGCAACTTCATGACGGCCCTTTTCTGCCGGGAAAGCCTGGACCAATCCCATGGCTAAGTCGCGAAGCGCTCGGCCTATCAGAGACGACATGCCAGCATTCGTGGTGCCGCATGCTTTGAGTCCAAGAACGCCCACATCGTGCGCAGCTTCACAGATCACGCCCTTGCCCAGCCGCCAGTTTTTGGACTCCGTGGCTTTATCGGTGGGTCGGGGTTCGCTTGATTCCAACCAAAGCTGACGCTTCAACCACAGGTGCGCCGTTCCCAAGCGTTCTTCGAGGTGGCCAATCAGTTCCTGTTGATGGGGTGCATGACCAATGGAGCGGCCGGTATCGCCGAAGGTGGTGTCCCGGAGGTGATTGATAGTGAAATCGCGAACACTCTGTGCACATCCCAAATAGATGGCCCCGACCGCCATCTGATTCCCCACAAAGGTACCGCGACTCATCGTCGTCAATGTGATGAAGGAGCCGGGAAAGGCCAGAGCGTCGGCCTCGGGTACGAATACCTCGGAGAGGGTAATGCCATGGTTAGCGGTCGCCCGCATGCCCAGGCCATCCCACCTCGTTCGCTCGCCCACACCGTTCGATTGGCGCGGAACCAAGAAAATGGCCAGACCGTTCATGCCCTCAACATCACTCATTCGAGCCGTAACCAAGTACGTGTCAGCAACACCCGTCGCGCAACCAAAGGACTTCACCCCGTTGAGTTTCCAACCTCCCTCGACCCGATCCGCTGTCGTAGAGATGGTGATGTTTGAGCCTTCTGATTTTACCGACTCCGAAGCAAAGTTGGCCAGCCATCGACCCGACCCCATGAGCCCCAACACCTTCTCACCGAACACCTTCGTGGCAGCCGCATGCTCTGGTGGAATGACCCCAGCTTCAAGTGCCTCAAGTGCCAACAATCCCCGAGAGGCCGAGGAACAATGAAAGAAGAATGCCAAAGCGGTTGAGGGACATGCGGTACCAATGGCAAAGGCCGCAGCCGTTAGGTCTCGTAGCCCTCCGCCTAACCCACCATATTCGGTGGGGACAATCAAACCCAAAAGACCGGCATCACCGAACAGTTTGATGTGCCCGATCGGAAACTCACCATTGCGGTCGGCCTGCGCCGCAGCAGCCGCGATTTCTGGCAGCAGGCGATCAACGCGCTCCGCTCGCTCCCGTTCCTCGTCGGTTGGATCATCAAGCACTAGCGCAGCGGTAACCATGTGGCGAATCTAGTGCTTTTCTGTGACAGAGTCACGTTTGAAATCACCCCACGTGCGGCCGCGGTACTGGATTGTAGCGCGAGCGCATCGGGTGTAAGTCGGGTGGTCGTCGGGTGCGTGTTTGGTGTGTGTATTGGGTGCGTGTTGGAGGCAAACGGTCGTTTTCGATTGGTGCGATTCATTCGCAGCAGTCAGCAAATGATGCATCATTGGGGTGGCCGAAACAGCCACTGACCGATACGCTCAAGGAATGGGACTGCTACGTGTTGGAGCCGCACAATTTGGCGTGGGCGAATCGCTCGACGAGAACCTGGCTGCGATCCTCAAGGCGATGGACGTCGCCGCTGTTGAAGGTGTTGAACTTCTCGTTCTTCCAGAATTTTCTAACCACATGGCCTGGTACGACAACCCCGATCACGCCTGGGATGTAGCGGTCTCTCTAGGCGACGAATGGCTCACGGCTGTTGCTGATCAAGCGTGGTTGCATGATCTCTATGTTCAGGTGAATGTAAGCCTACGTACTTCTGAGATTCGCGGTTCGGCACTTACCGCTTCGAATCTGCTGTTCGGCCCAGAAGGCTCTTTGGTTGGCAAGAGCGACAAGACCGTGTTGATGGGGAACGAAAACACCTTTTTCACTCCGGCCTCGGGCCCAAACCCTGTGCTCGATCTTCCCTTCGGGCGAGTGGGTTTGTATGCGTGTATGGAAGGGATGATCAATGAACCGCCCCGGCATCTTGCGGTACGGGGAGCTCAATTGTTGTTGAACAGCTTGAACTCTTTTGCCTCCGATGAAGCCTCTCAGCACATACCCGTGCGTGCCGCAGAAAACGGTGTGTTCGTGGTGGCAGCATGCAAGATCGGTCCACTCGTGCCCATCGCTCGGCTGGAGATGGTGGCGAGTGCGCTGAAAATTTCGGTACAGCAACTTCGCGGTGCTGGAGAAAGCCAGATTGTTAGTCCTGACGGCACTGTGCTGGTTCGTGCCGGACGTGATGAAGAAACCGTGGTTGTAGCCGACATCGACCTCGATGACACTGTGGCCTTCGCCCACCGGTGGTCCCAGCGCAGACCATCGCTCTATGCATCGATTGCGGCTGACCCCAGCAGCGACGTTCTCCCTTCCCTAGACGCGTTCGATACGGTGATCGCTGCTTGTGTTCGGCCCGAGGTTCCGACCTTCGATGCACTCATCGCCGGGGTGCAAACGGCGCTTAAACAAGGAGCGGAACTTGTTGTGCTGCCGCCTTTGGGCGGATTGGGAGCCGAAACGGAAACGTTGGGCGCCTCGCTGGCCTTTGTCCTCGCAGGGTGTTTGAGTACCGAAATTGAACGCCGCCGGGCCGACTTCGTCGCCCGGACGGACGGTGCTTTTAAACGACCGGCAAGCCCGATCGGAAGCACCGGAATCGAAACACAAGGCGCGCATATCGTTACCACGATCCGTGAAGGCAACGCGCACGTCGGTGTGGTTATCGGTGCCGGTGGAATCATCGCCCGACAACTACAAATCCACGACACCGGTCGTTTTGACTGGTTGAGCGAACTTGGCCAAGGTGTCATGACCATTGATCTTCCATGGGGTCGCCTTGGCGTGGTCGTGGGCGATGATCTCGCCATCTGTGAAACCACCCGCCTCCTCGCCCTAGCCGGAGTCCATGTGATTGCGGCACCGGTGTCGTTCAGCGCAGCGTGGGAAACTCATTACGGGCTCATTGAACGCTCGGTGGAAAACCGACTGAATCTCGTAGCAGCAGCCGCTTTCGACGACCCCATTGCTCGGGCGGAATTGGTCGGTGGAGCGATCGCCTCACTTCCTGCTGGAATGACGCTGTGGGCAGAACGAGCAGAACGACCCTTCGACGGAACAATCAATATGCCCACGATGCAATTCGTTGATCCCGATGCCGTCGTGACTGTCGGCACCGTCCGCCCACGCAACGCCACCAACAAGCAGTTGTCGAAAGGCACCGATCTCGTTCAAGGGCGGCCGTGGCGAATCGCCGGTCCGCTTACCGCTTCGCCATAAGCAGGCAGGGGGACGATTCGGTCCAAACTGAGCTTGGATCGCGAGCCGATAGGCGAGCGCTCAATCAAGCACAGCACAATGCTTTTCGGACGGCGACAGCCGGACGGCAAAACCCCGCAACCAACAAGCCTGCCTATT
>JAYTWN010000246.1:0-2565 GCA_043743435.1 Acidimicrobiia bacterium | reverse complement strand
ACGAAGGATGAGGGTGGTCGTCATTCGCCGTTTTTCAATAATTATCGTCCGCAGTTTTATTTTCGTACTACGGATGTGACGGGTACGATTCGTTTGCCTGAGGGTACGGAGATGGTTATGCCTGGTGACAATATTTCGGTGGTTGTTGAGTTGGGTAAGACGATTGCTATGGAAGAGGGTTTGAAGTTTGCTATCCGTGAGGGTGGGCGTACTGTTGGTGCTGGCCGCGTCGTCAAGATCCTCAAGTAACGCCCTCCTGGGGCTCCGCCCCCAGATACCCCGAACTACTAGTACCACGAGAACTTTAAGGACTAACCCGCCATGGCAAAAAACGATAAGCGCATCCCGGTAACACTCGCCTGTGAAGGCTGCAAGCGCCGCAACTACATCACGATGAAAAACAAGATCAACGATCGCGAACGCATCGAAATGAGCAAGTACTGCAAGTGGGAGCGCAAGCACACCAACCACAAGGAAACCCGCTAGGCCTAGCGACTTCCGTCGAACTTCAAGAGCCCCGATCAACACGGTTGGGGCTCTTTGATTATCCACACGACCCACCCTGCTCCTTGGTTAGCAACCGTTTCTGAGTGGATCAAGATTGTTCGAGCCCTCGCTCCTCCATCGAAGATCTCGGATGAAGATTTTGTAACACGATCGCTACCGTTTCCGTCGACTTGTAAAAGACACCGGCGCTAGGGTGAAGGGCAATGTCCTACGACCTTGACGAAACGGTTACTGCCGCACAAAGCGGGGAACCTGGTGCCTTCGACGATCTGGTGCGGGCTACTTACTCCGACACGTATTCGCTGGCTTTGCGTCTCGTCGGCAACGCGGAGGACGCGAAAGACGTCGCACAGGACACCTATCTGCGGGCCTTCAAGGCATTGTCGCGGTTTCGGGGGGATGCCAACGTTGCGACCTGGCTGTATCGGATTACTTCGAATTGTGCGTCCACGCTCATTACCCGTCGTCGCAAGATCGATCACGATCAGCTCACCGATGACTCACCCGTCGCCGATCTTCGCCCGGGGAACGACCCCGCCATCAACGCCGAAACTGGTGACCTTCGGGCACAAATCGTCGATGCACTCGGCGATATGCCCGAGAAGCTCCGCGCCGTCATCGTGCTGCGAGACATTTACGACCTCAGCCACGAAGCCATCGCCAAACAACTCGACATCTCCGAGACGGCAGCAAAAGTCCGCTTACACCGGGCCCGGCACAAGCTTCGGGAACTGCTCTTCGGCGACGAAGACGTCAGCGCAAACCAAATTGCAAACCAAAGAACGCTCGGCGACGAGGGGGCTCAAGCGGTTGAACGGGCCATGCAGGACACCTCAACCATGGCAGTGGTCCGCCGGGTCAAGGCTCGTGCGCCTCGCATTGGCAAAGATCGAAATGCCGCTACCGTTCTCAACGCTGAACCAAAGCTTGCGAAACGTAACCGTAACGGGGTTCATGATCGCGAAACCGCCGGTGAAAGCACTGGACCATCTGTCAGCGCTGCCACATCGGTCAATGTGAGCACTGGGGTCAATCGGGTCAGTGATCAAAACCTGCTGCTAGCTGATCAGACGTTGTCTGCTGAGGTGGCATAACGGGCATGCTCCGTCGACGGAAGTGCCGGCCCTTCGCCGATTCGCTCACCAGAGCTCTTGATTCAGGAGTGGTAGACCTCGCCTTACGGCGACACATGCGAAGCTGTCGCCGCTGCAGCCAGGAGTTCACGCAGTATCGTCGAATCAATAGCGCAATGCACACTCTTTCTGCCGTGGTGCCAGCCCCAACGGGACCGCTTCGACGAATTGCCCGGAAAACCCGTCACCTGCTGTTGGGTGGGGCTGCCGGAAGTGTGTGCCTCGGTGTTGCCGGTTGGCTGATCGCCTCGGCAAAACGCCAAGCTTCGAAATAGCGCTACAGCAAACTTGGACCGGGTCTTCCTAACGACCTTTCAGAACAGATTTTAGCCCTACTGGTTCGGCGGCTGCCAACCGAGACCCAACGTAGGAGGTATCACCGTGGTTCGGCGGACTGAGGTGAAATCGACGCTTGAGTGTCAAGTTCGGGTGGTATCGTTGAAGCTCCAGAAGTTTCCTTCGACGCGTCATTGACTCTTTGTCCCTGACTCGTTGGAAGCAGCTGAGGGAAGAAGTTCTGCAGAGGGTCGTAGCTCAGCTGGCCAGAGCACCGGTCTCCAACACCGGGTGTCGGGGGTTCAAATCCCTCCGGCCCTGCAAATCTTTCTCCACCAACAGCTGTACTCCGAACAAGTTGAACCCTGAAGTTGTACCCCGAATTTGAAACCCAGTTACACCGCTCGGTGTCGCTGCCATCAACATGATTTGCCCGATCTCCCCATTGGGTTGCAAGCGAGGAAGCAAGTGAACCGAGAGACCAAGCGCCTCATGGAACGCCAGGGCCAGGTTGATGCAGAGGGTAATCCAACCCGTGCACCACGTCCGGCTCCGGCAGCCCGTGTTCCCCAGGAGCGAACCTCGGCCCCGCAATACGTGCGTGAGGTTCGTGGCGAACTCAAGAAGGTTGGCTGGCCTACCCGTGACG
>JAYTWN010000245.1:0-8985 GCA_043743435.1 Acidimicrobiia bacterium | reverse complement strand
TATTGGTACGCACACTGCCGCCAAGTACCGAAAGCTGCTTTACCCCACGTCGCGATAAGGTAAGTGCAGTTACTAATGAGTTGGTCATGATGTGTGCATCTGCCTCAACGGAGAGCACCTCGGCTAAACGCTGGCCCGTTGAGCCGGAGTCAATCACGATGGTGCCACCACGCGGAACTTCACGACTGGCAACGCGCCCGATTGCCAGCTTCTCTGCGGCATTCAGCATGTCTCGAGCGTCGACCATTGGTTCGTGGTGATGTTGCTCCACAGGAACCGCCCCACCATGCACACGGCGAACCAAACCACGTTCCTGCAACTCGGAAAGATCACGCCGAATAGTTTCTGTAGTCACCTCGAAGTGCAGTGCCAACTCCGACACATCCACGGAACCGTTCTTGAGGGCAAGACGATGGATCTGGCGTTGACGTTGCACCTGCAGAACACCTGTTGGGCTCTCCGATTTCACTGGTACGTTCTGGAGCAGCGCAGAATCTTCCGACCGTGAAGAAGCATCGCCGTTTGTTCGAGCAAGCTGGTTCTCAATCGTCGACATGGGCTACCAGTATGGTGCGGAGAGGGAGAAACGGTGCGGTCTAGAAGGCAGAAACGGAGCGGACAGGGAGAAACGGAGCGGTCTAGAAGGCAGTTGAGAGCAGGAGATTCGAAAGCTCGATCAGACTGATCCGCCCGAGATTTCAATATTGACCCCCGTGAGGTAGGAGGCCGCTTCCGATAGGAGAAACGAAACGACACTGGCCACCTCAGCCAACGAGCCATAGCGCCGCAGCGGAACCATATCGATCATTTGTTGCGCTACAACGACCGGATCAGTTGCGTAGTACTGGCTACCCACGGCAGCTTGCAGCTCCACTTGGCGTTCCCACATTGCTCCCGGCCCAATGAACGCAGGCGAGACCGCATTGACGCGGATGCCAAACGGAGCGAGATCTTTCGCACTGCTTTTGGTAAGCGCGATTACGGCTGCTTTCGAAGCGGAGTACCCGGCCATATTGGGAGCCCCACCAACACCGGCCATCGAAGCGGTATTCACGATCGCTCCAGTTTCATTCAAGGCAATCAACCGGGCTGACGTTTCGCCGATGACGTTGAACACCCCTAGAACGTTGACGGCCAAAACCTTGGCCACATCGACAGAGTCCATCTGATCGACACGTGAGAACGCACCTTGAAAACCGGCATTGTTGAACACCAAATTGGGTACGAAACCTTTTGCGGCCAAAGCTTGCAGGGCCTGGGTAACGTCGGCTCGATCCGCCACGTCGAAGGTGGTGGTAATCACAGAAAGATCAGCCGACGTTGCTCGCAACGACTCAGCTCGCTCTTCCAGCTTCGCTGCCGCGCAAGGGTGGTCAGCAAGAACGAGCGATTGGCCTTGTGTTCCCAGCTCGATAGCTGCTGCATTGCCAATATCACCGGCTGCGCCCGTGATGAGAACCGTCTTCGGTGCGAACTTTTGCGTGTTCATGTCAAGCGAATCCTGTTTCTACGGGTTTGCATTCGGTTGGATCGAGTTGTTATTGCGGATGTGGCCTCGTGACGTTACGTCTGTCTTCGGAGACTACCGACCAGACTTTCCGATCAGAGTTTCGCTTAAGGCCTATTGCGAAACGGAGCCGGCGAAGTGCGATGTCCATCGATCCAGGGTTCCCAACGAACCATAGGCGCGCAGGTCATTCAGAGCTTCGGTGAACACTTCGGCCAATCGGATCGAAGCGGCTAGGTTCGGTCCGAGTGCGCGCTCGTAACGGAGAAACGCCGTGGGGTCCGTCAAACTCCTCGCAGCAAAGCTGGTGGCTTCGGCCAGGAACGGATCGCCGGAGAGCACCAACGCCGATCCATCATCGCCAACGCCTTGCAAGTATCGGCACCAACCGGCAATTGCCAACGTCAGCATCCGAATTTCACCACCGGATGCCAACTGGTATTCGAGCGACGACACAATAAACGTGGGGAACTTGCCAGTGCCATCAAGGCAGAGCCGGGCAATAGTGTCGGCGATGGCAGGGTTAGAGAACCGCCGAACCAAGGATTCCTGGTAGTCGTCCAGATCGATGCCTGATGGCGCTACCGCGAGGGTCTTTACGGCCTCATCTTTCATCAGTGACCGAATGAATCGCTGGATAGGCGGATTCAACGTTGCATCATGCACATACTGAATCCCGGCGAGAGCGGCGTGATAGGCCAAGGCCGAGTGGCTGCCGTTCAACAAACGAAGCTTCATATGCTCATACGGCAACACATCGGACGTCATAAGCACACCTGCCTGTTCAAACCGAGGGCGTGCTGGGCCAACCGATGATTCTACGAAGTGGTCTTCCAGTGCCCATTGACGGAATGGTTCGCACACTACCGGCCATTCATCGGTGAAACCAAAGTTCTTGGCCACCCAGGCGCGGTCGGTGTCTGTCGTTTGCGGCGTGATGCGATCCACCATGGCATTGGGGAATGCTCCGTTGCGTTCAATCCAACTGGCGAGTTGCGCAGAGCGGAGCGAGGCGGCACCAAGAACCGCCATTCGGGCCACCGAGCCGTTACCAGGAAGATTGTCACAACAGAGCACCGTGAACGGCGCCAAACCCGCCAAACGACGACGATCCAAGGCTTCAATCAGTACGCCAAAGGTCGACCGCGGATTCGGCGAACGAACGTCGGCGGCGAGGGATGGCGACTCCACGAACGACCCATGCTCAACGGGGTAAGCGCCTTCGGTGATCGTCAGCGAAAGAATCCGGGTATTTGGTTCGACCAGGTTGGCGAGAAGGGGTGAGGGATCGTGTTGTGCGGGCAGAAAATTGGTAAGTGAACCAATGATTCGACCCTCAGCGTGCTCTCCCTCGCGTTCGGCCAACAAATAGAGGCCATCCTGCTCAGTAAGTACACGAGCTATTTCCGTATCATGAGGCATAACGCCCGAACCGGTGATCGACCAGGTGCTGTCACCAGGTTTGGCTAGATCGTCGACATACAGCGCGAGGTGGGCACGGTGAAATCCTCCCACCCCAATGTGGGTAATGCCACCGGTGAGCGCTCTTCGATCGTAGGTAGGCAAAGCAACCTGTTGAGCGCCAGCCTCACCTGCGCCAAGCAACGCTGCATTTGCGTCAAGTGCAGCTATGAGCCCTGCGGTAAGTCGAATCGGGGCAACGAGGGGCGGTTGTGTTTGCGCGGAAGCCAGTGGCTCAGGAACGACCATTCCAACACATTCCCACATTTTGGACCTCGATTTGCAATCACCAACCTCGAGTTTGGGGACAAAACTTAAAAATATCGGAGCCAAAGCCCGTTTGACTTGACTTTGATTATAAATCAAAGGTAAAACAACATGTGTCAAACAACCAGGGGCGGAGACGGCTAGAGGCTGTCCCCCATACGCTCCACCACCGAAGGGGAAATGCATGAAGCCACGATCACACGTCGGCCGTACGTTCAAGCTGGCAGGAATTGTTCTCGCGATCGGCCTCACCGCCGCATCGTGCAGCAAAGACAAAGCCGCTGATACGACCGCCGCAGTCGCCGAAACCGAAGCCGTCGCAGCCGACACAACCGCTGCGCCAGACTCGCCGGCCGAAACAACGGTTGCGGCAGCCGCCGCAGAAACAACCGCAGCAGCCGCCGCTCCTGCAGCCAAAGGCGGAGAAATCACCGTCGCCATCGTGGACAACCCAACCATGAAGGACATTCAGACCCTCACCCCAGACAACTTCACCAAAGACACCGGCATCAAGGTCAACTACGTGTCACTTGATGAGCAAACGCTGCGTGAGCAAGTCACCAAGTCGGTTGGGTCGGGCGCAGCCCAGTACGACGTCGTCATGATTGGCCCCTACGAGGCACCACAATTCGGAGCTAACGGTTGGTTGCAAGACCTCAACCCACAGGCCACCGCCGACACCGCTTACGACGTTGCCGATATCATCCCTGCAGTACGTGGAGCCCTTTCCAACGACGGCAAGATGTTCGCTGTTCCGTTCTATGCAGAATCATCCTTCGTGATGTATCGCAAGGACCTTGCCGATGCTGCGGGCGCCGTAATTCCTGATGCACCAACCTGGGACGAAATCGCAACCGCCGCAAAGAAGATGAAGACCGCTGACACTGCTGGTATCTGCCTCCGCGGCAAGCCAGGCTGGGGCGATCTTGGCGCTTCACTCGGCACGGTAGTCAATACCTTCGGTGGCACGTGGTGGGAAGCGAATGCTGATGGATCAATTGGTAAGGCTCAAGTCAACACCGGTGGATTTAAAGAAGCGTTTAACTTCTACACCAAGCTGTTGAAGGACGCCGGCGAGCCTGATGCCGCCAACGCTTCGTTCAACGAATGCCTCACCATGATGAAGGATTCCAAAGCCGCTATGTGGTACGACGCAACCGTTGCCGCTGGCATCCTCGAATCAGCCGACTCACCGGTTAAAGGTAAGCTCGCTTACGCTCTTGCACCTACCAAGGTCACCAAGGCTTCGGGCTGGTTGTGGTCATGGGCTCTTGCCATGCCTGCTGGAACCGAGAAGAAGGACCTTGCTTGGAAGTACATGAGCTGGGCCACTTCAAAGGACTACATCAAATTGGCGGCAACCCTTCCGGGCGGCTGGGCTGGCATTCCTCCAGGAAGCCGTACCTCGACGTACTCGATTCCTGAGTACAAGGCCGCTGCCGGTGCATTCGCCGACCGCACCTTGGCTGCCATGCTTGCTGCGCCAATCGACAACCCAGGAACCACAAAGCGTCCAGGACTTCCTGGCGTGCAGTACGTAGGTGTTCCAGAGTTCGCCGACATTGGAACCCGTTGCACCGCCGAACTTTCCGGCGCAATTGCCGGAACCCAAAGTAACGACGCGGCACTGGATAAGTGCCAAACCATTGCTTCTGAAGTCAGCAAGTAATCCACCACACCTTCGGTATGTCACCTTCGGTGCCGTACCGTGGGGCGGCCCGGTGGGACTCGCTTCGCTCGACTGATTAACGTTCCGTTCAACCCAAGGCTTCGCCGAGTTGGACGGGACTCCGTCGGTTTATTAGGGACGGGTGTATTGGCCTACAAAGGCCGGAACGGATTCGGGACCGACTTCAAAAGATCGTGAACGAGTCTCCAAGGAAATAGTCAATGAAAACAACAAACGCCGCTTCTTCTGCTGGACCTGATGACGCACATCGCCAGGTTGCAAAACGCCGGATGTCTCCCCTCCAGCGCCAGCAGTGGTTGCGGCGTTTGCCATTACTTCCTGCACTGCTCTTTACCGTTGTGGTCACGCAGTTTCCATTTGTGCTCACCCTTTGGTACTCGGTGCACGAGTGGGACTTCCTCAAACCTGGTAGTTTCAAATTCAATGGGCTCCGCAATTTCGTCAAGCCTCTGAAGGACCCGTTCTTCCGTGAAGCGGCTCTTAATACGCTTATCACCACCGTCGGCACGGTCATCATTGCCACGATCATCGGCACCTTCCTAGCCGTGCTGCTGGACAAGAAATTCTTCGGTCAGGGTTTCGTACGTACACTTCTTATTACCCCCTTCCTCATCATGCCGGTGGCTGCCTCACTCATTTGGCGCCACGGATTTCTCGATGCCACCTACGGGTTCGTGAACTGGATTCTCGAGTCGTTGGGCTTTGGGCGGACAGCCTTCACCTCACGACACGCCTTGTTCTCCGTCGTTCTTGTTTTGGTCTGGCAGTGGACGCCGTTCATCATGTTGATCATCCTTTCGGGGTTGCAAAGCCAAACCCAAGAGGTCATCGAAGCAGCACGGGTAGACGGTGCCAATGCGGTTGCCGTGTTTCGGCGCATCACCATCCCGCATCTGCGTCCCTATCTTGAGCTCGGCGCCTTGCTTGGATCGATCTATTTGTTGCAAACCTTCGATACGGTCTCCCAGCTCGTTGGTGGGGCTCCTGATGCTCGAAACATTCCGTACTTCATCTATCAACGTTCCATTGGCGGTGGCTGGAAGTTCGGATCATCGTCGGCCTTTGGTGTGGTTGTGGTTATCGCCACGATCGTCATCGCCAACGTAACGCTGCGATTGATTTCCTCCCTATTGGAAGGCGAAAAGTAATGGCTGTCTTCAAGACGGGTGCAAACGCAACGAGTAAAACTCGGTTCGTTGGTGAACGCCGATGGATCTCTCGCATTTCCGCTGTTCTCGCCTGGACCATGGGGCTGGTGTTCTTCTTTCCTATTCTTTGGATGGTGGGTACCTCATTCAAGACCGAAGGCAGCGCGCAAACATCAACACCAAACCTTCGCTTCGACGGCGGCCTGGATCGTTACCGCCAAGTCATGAAAGATCTTCCCGGGACGTTGACGTTCTTCAAAGCGCTTGGCACCTCAATGTTTGTGGTGCTCGTTTCAACACTCGTGGTGTTGTTACTAGCCATCCCCGCGGCATATGCACTATCGATCCGCCCTATTCACAAATGGCGTGACGTGTTGCTGTTCTTCATCTCCACAAAGTTTCTTCCGGTTGCTGCTGCCATCTTGCCGTTGTACGCCATCTTCAGGAAGTTTGCCTTGCTCGACACCCGGCTTGGTTTGGTGATCGTGTACACGTCCATGAACCTGCCCTTGGCCGTTTGGATGCTCCGCTCATTCTTTTCCGAAGTACCACGTGAACTTATTGAAGCAGCCGAGATCGATGGCGCCTCGTTTATCCAACGAGTGACCCGCATTTTGCTTCCGATCGTGGGCCCTGGAGTATCCGCCACTGCTTTGCTGTGTTTCATTTTTGCCTGGAACGAGTTCTTTCTGGCCGTCAACCTCACCACGTTTCGCTCGCAAACGGTTCCAATCTGGGTGACCACCATGATCTCCACCCGCGGGCAGTTCCTTGCCAAACTGTCTGCTGCCGCAACGCTTGCTTGTCTACCCGTCGTAATTGCCGGTTGGGCAGCCCAAAAGCGCTTAGTACGTGGACTTACCATGGGCGCGGTGAAGTAGTTCAGAGAGCGGGGTTCTTTGGAGCAGGTGCCGTGGTGGTCACCTGCTCCAAACTGCTTGCGTGGACATGTTCGGGTCACCCAGCCTCGCACGGCAACTAGTAAGTGCGATTATCGAGTTCTAGATCCTGCGGACCTGAGGTCGCGGCCGCAACAATGCAGCGAGGTCCTTCAAGTCGGAAGGATCGCTCGTAAGAATTTCCGCATGGTGCTTGGACGCAACCAAAGCTACATGGGCGTCGACCACATCGCTTGATCCCGACTTAGCGAGAAGTTCCCCAACGGGATGCGCCTGATCTTGACTGAAGGACTGAATGTCGCAGCCTCTGAGAAACAACCGAAGCGGTACCTGGCGCGAAGTCCGGCTGACCTGGGCCACCACCGGGGCGGTGGTAATTGGCATCAAACCCAATTCGAGTCTTGCCCGATGATCTGCCCAAATCTCTCGGTCGTTTCGGTCGGCTCCGATCAAAACGCCTGCGTCGTAAACAATCGTCATGCGGTTCGTCGAGCCTTAGGCTTTGACTCTGCGCTAACCCGATCGCGCGCTGCTTGGATTTCGGCGGGCGAAAGTGCACCGTTCATCGTCTCCCACTCGGCGACGGCTGCGAGTCCGTCCCGGACGAGCAAGGCTTGGCGCGCTGCGTTGGTCATCCAGGCCGAGACGCTGAGACCATCTTGTGTTGCAATGGCAAGGACTCGTTTGTGCACATCGGGGTCAACAGTGATCGCAAGTTTGGGTGAAGGCGTTCCTCGTGGCACCCGAAAACTATACCACCAGAGTAGTAGGAATGCGAAGCCTAACCTGCTCGGATGTGCTCGCTCGGACATTTTCTTTCGGTAGAACGCTCTTAGAACTCTGTCTTTGTGGAAAGGCCGAGCTGCGAGCGGCGGAAACGGCTCGTCTTCAGTTTCGGAGGCAAATCGACCAGGCACAAGTTTATTACAAGCGAGTTCACGTTTGGATAAGTCCCGGCTCGCTCGTACCCTGGTTGAAGAAGGGTGAGTTTCGGATTTGGGGCGCAGAAGCTACGGTTCGGGTATGACAATTATCGGTAACTATGTTCCCAGCACGGCCGGGTGGGTCCGTGATCAGGTCGAGCTTTACGAGCGAACGGGAGGCAAGGAGGGCAGCTCGCTAAGGGAAACGGGGATCGGCGTCATTATCGTGACCATGATTGGTGGGAAAACCGGCAATGTTCGAAAAATTGCCTTGATGCGAGTCGAGCACGAAGGTGAATACGCGCTTGTTGCATCAATGGGTGGACAACCGAAGAACCCCGTCTGGTACAACAATTTGATAGCGGATCCCGCAACGGTGACAGTTCAAGATGGGCCGGAACCCTTCGATGTGACGGTCCGCGAAATCACCGGCGAAGAAAAGGCAACCTGGTGGGAGCGAGCTGTTTCGGTTTTCCCTCCATACGCCGATTACCAGGCCAAGACGGAACGCAGCATCCCGATGCTCATTGCCACCCGAGTGTCAACCGAACCGTAGGACCGGATGTAAGGCCCAGCCGTAAGAATCGAGACCACCTGGGCGACCAGTGCAAATCGGCGAAACGCCCAGGTACTTGCACCGTAGAATTGGTTACCGGCGTAAATGCGTCGGACAGTAAATCGGGGAGAAAAAGATGAGTTTGCTAGACAAAATCAAAGGTCTTTTGATGGGTAACAAAGACAAGGTCACCCAAGGGGTCGACAAGGCTTCGGGTCTCATCGCTGGCAAAGTTGGGGCCGAGCACGCGTCGAAGGTTGAAGCAGGCGCCGACAAGGTGAAAGACATCATCAACAAGCTCGACTGAGCCAGGCCCTAACCCCCGCTCGTTTTGATCGGTTGTGTGAGTCGTGTGAGTTGTGTGAATCTCTACAGCCCGCAGCCACAACCGATCAAACGGCTAACTCGATTCGTCGTTAAAGGCAAGAGCTAACCGCCGTAACTCACGTCGTGCTCGGGTGAAATGGCCCAACTTGCAAGAGTCCCAACTCGAAGTATGGCAACTTGAATCGAGCTGAGTTGTGTTGGGCCGAA
>JAYTWN010000244.1:0-2659 GCA_043743435.1 Acidimicrobiia bacterium | reverse complement strand
CGTCCGTTGAGTTTCGTGCCATTGAGCGAGCCGAGATCTACCACGGAGGCCTTACCGTCAATGATGCGCACTTCGGTATGGCGGCGCGAGATGTTGGTGTCATTGAGGGTGACGTCGCAATCGGGCATGCGGCCAATCACTACGGGATCACCGTCGAGCACGGCCACGGAGCTGCCATCTGGAAGCACCAACCAGCCCGACGGACGACCGCGAGTAGGGGCGGCGGCGATAGCAGTGATGACGTCGAACTGGCCTTTGTGTTGCTTGTCATCTACCACGAGTTCCACAACACCGGGGCCCTTCAGCTGGTAGCCCTGTTCGTTGGCGTGCTCTTCAACGGCATCGGCCAAATCAACCACGAGGGTTTCGGAGAAGGGGTGAAAGCGGGCATAATCCTCTTGCGAAAGGAGCACTCGCATGTGGTTGGGGGCCACCTTTTCGCCCCGAACACCCAAGTTGACGTGGACATCCATCTCGCGGGTGACTCGTCGGCCAAGCTCAACAGGGCGCAGCTCACTACGGAACACCCTCGCGAAGGTGCCCTCTACCAGGCGCTCTAGGCGCTTCTCAACCTTGTGCAGAGCCATGTTGTGTCAAGTCTAGAGAGCGATCCGTTCAATTCTGGGGAGCTTGGCCCCTTGCCCTAGGGGAGGGCTCCCTTGCCGTTCTCCTGGTTCAGTTGGTCGTATGGCGTGCCTCGTAGGTCGGTCCTTCCGCTGAAAGGCGTGTTCTCGGCTACTCCCCAGCCACCAGCGCTTCCCAATCGGCTAACGTTGATGCGTTCACTCGGGCGAGTGGCGAAATGGCAGACGCGCTAGCTTCAGGTGCTAGTAGGAGTAATCCTGTGGGGGTTCAAGTCCCCCCTCGCCCACAAATGTTGTGTTTAGTACAACTGGCATTTCGAGCTTGTGCGAGTTCTGTTAGTCCCGCTCTGGTTTTCGTAACAGCATTCCTGCGAGCATGCAGATGTACCCACGGTCTGAGTTTGTTCGAAGCGTGCGAGCAGCTACCTGAAGCTTTTCGGCTGCGACGTAGGCGTCGTTTGCCTGTTGTTGGCCAAAACCCCTAGCCGTTGCGTAGTCTGCGCTGATGCGCCAGCTACGAAGCTGCTGGATATTTTCGGCAACAAGCATCAATTCTGCGTTCACGGCTTCGTGAAAACCGTAGGTCTGCCCGAGATTATTGGCCACAGAAAATGCCTTCGCGCAGGTCATCATCTCCTTGTGAGCAATTGACCGTGAGTAAAGACTTGGCCGAACGTCTGGCGTTAAGACAAGAACGAGGCAATCGTCGACGATTTGGTGAAACGCTGCGTAGTACGCCGACGAGGCTGAACGCCTCCAGTGTGCTTCCGTTGCACCGTTTCGGAGTTCGTCGGCGACCCCGAGCAGGTCGTCAGCAATCGCCATTTAGTTCGACGGGCACCCAAAGCCCTCGTTCGCGTCCACTGAACGAAGCATGTTCAGTGCGTGTTCGACATACCGGCGACGCAAAGTACGGCAAATCCCACAGGGCCTCGTCGGTAACCCTACGAGCGCGCTCGCACGATTCGATCGCGGCTTCGTCCCACGTGTCGTGGTCAAGAATCAGGACGACCTCGACTACCTCGCCAAGAGCTTCATCGACCCAAAATCGAAAGCCGCAAGCTGACAAGCCGACACCGTACTGCGCAGTTCGTAGTCGCTCAGCCACGACCTGAGTTGAATTGACGATCGTTGTCATATCCCCATGTTACTCCTGTGCGCGCGTATCCAAAAGGACGAATCCGTCACGTCGTTCGGGTTTCCAACATCGTCGGGCTAGGGCCACAACGTTGTTCGAATTGCAACAATGTGCCTGTGGAACGCTCAGCGCCGAGACGGAAGCACTCTTTCTGGCAACAACGCCAGATTTCCAAGTGACGACACCACAACCGTGAAGTGTCGCCGGTCGCGTGTGGCGATGACGGGATCGTGAAGGCGTTCAGCCAATGCAATAACCGAAGCATCCGTTGCACCGAGTTTGAGGTCGGAATACTGGTCCATCAGCTCCGCCATCCGATCAAGCTCAGTTTTGTTTGGGGCGTAGACGGCTTACCGATCCGACGTCAGAGAGCGAACAATTTTGGTAGCCGCTAGCTGGCCAAGAGTGTTTTCCGCAAGGTAGGAAACCTCGGCGATGATTAGCGCGGGAACAGCTATTACGGGTTGGCTCAGTCTGAGGAGCGATGTGATGCTTCGCAATTTGGATCTTGCAAATTTGCGGCAGCGAACAGCACCCCTGTGTCGAGAATCAAATGCGGCCGAAACCTTTGGCGAGAAGTTCGTCGGTATCCAGCGCGGAAACATCTGCTGAACCAGCTCCGAAAAACTCGAAGGGGTCTTGTCCGGCTCGGCGTGCTTCCTTGGCGAGGAATGCCTCAACGGTCACTCCTTCATCGGAAGCACGTTTTGACAGCCGTGCCGCCACATCATCGTCGAGTTCAACCGTCAAACGAACCATGTCCAAACTTTACTGCAGAGCTGCAACAAGATTTGGTTCGGGGTTCCAACGTCATCGGGCTAGGGCCACCCACCAGAGCCTCTGCTTTAAACTTTCTTTGGTTCAACTGTTGCGAAGCGAGTCTTGACCCACGGTTGGTCATGGCTCTCGCATTGTGCAGTTCCGCCTCGTAATTGAC
>JAYTWN010000243.1:0-7277 GCA_043743435.1 Acidimicrobiia bacterium | reverse complement strand
CTCGGCGGCGGACAGGTCAACACGGCCACTGGCGATTTCGTGTTCGGCATGGTTGAGGCGTATCTGATCGAAAACGGCAAAATCACGGAACCACTACGTGATGCCAACCTGATCGGCAACGGCCCCGAAGTGCTGCAAGCCATCGACGCCATCGGTAACGATTTCGCCACCGGTGTGGGTACGTGCGGCAAAGACGGCCAAGGCGTCCCCGTGTCCGACGGCAACCCAACCCTACGCGTACAGGGCATCACGGTTGGAGGTACCGCAAATGACTGAGCTTCTTGATCTGGCGAAGCGGGTTGTTGGGTGGGCGGCGAGTGGTGAGGAGGTTGAGGCCTATGTTGCGCATTCGAAGGACACTGATGTTGAGGTGTATCAGGGTGGGATTGAGACCTTGTCGAGCGCTGAAACAGATGGGGTTGGCATTCGGGTGGTTTTGCCGGGGCCTGATGGTGCGCGTCAGGGGTTTGCCTATACCGGGTCGCTGGATGAGGCTTCGATGCGCGCAACGTTGGAAGAGGCTCGGGATAACGCTTCGTTTGGGACTCCCGATCCGTTTTTGGGATTGTGCACACCCGATGGCGTAGCGGCTGCCGAGTTGGATCTGTGGCGCGATGCTATGGACGCCTACCCTACGGCCGACAAGATCGAACTGGCTATGGAATTGGAACGCCAGGTTCGCGCTGGTGATGCACGGATTCGTTCGCTACGGAGTGCTTCTTATGGCGACGGTTCACTTGAGGTTGGCATCGCATCGACGGCTGGAGTTGAAGCTTGGTATCGCCGCAGCGGATGCTCACTTGTGGCCTATGCCATTGCCGGCACCGAGGAAGATACGCAGACCGGGTTTGGGTACTCTGTCGGTCGAGAACCTAGTGATTTGGATGTCGCGTTGGCGGCGAAAATGGCCGTTGAACGAGCCACTCGCATGCTCGGCTCTTCCAAGCCTGCTTCACGCAAAACCACCATTGTTTTGGACCCCTATGTGACAGCCACGTTGCTGGGCATTCTCGGCGGGACCCTCAATGGTGAAGCGGTGTTGAAGGGTCGTTCGTTGTTCGCTAATCGCGTTGGAGAGTCGGTTGGCGTAGCCGGATTAACCCTCGTCGACGATGCCACCAATCCCCTCGCCTACGGCGCCACACCGTTCGATGCTGAAGGTCTGGCTACCCGCCGAATTCCTCTGATTGCCGACGGGGTTTTGCAAGGCTACGTTCACAACTCAGTGTCTGCCCGCCGAGCCGGAGAGGGAACGGTTTCAACTGGTTCTGCTGTTCGTGGCGGATTCAAATCCACCCCAGGAATCGGCTGTCGAGCACTGTCGCTAGATCCTGGAAAACTAAGCGCGCAGGATATTCTTCACCAAGTTGGTGATGGCGTTCTGATTCAATCCATCAGCGGCGTGCACTCAGGAGTAAACACCATTTCGGGTGACTTCTCCGTCGGCGCGGAAGGCTTGGAAATCAGCGGCGGTGCCATCGGGGCCCCCATCCGCGAATTCACCATCGCCTCCACCATCCAACGCATGCTCAACGAAATCGTGGCCATCGGCTCCGACCTCGAATACCTCCCCGGAGGCGCCACTGGCCTCACCCTCGCCATCGACGGCATCTCCCTCTCCGGCTCCTGAATCGCGAGTCCCGGTTGTAACTTTTGCGGTTTGCGTTTGCGACGTGAGCAGTAACGACCGAGTCGAGCCCTCCCGGAACGACCGTGGTAGCAGTTAACGATTTCATGTGAATTTCCTTGGGGTATGGAGGTTTGTTGAGATGCGCGGTTTAAGGACGGTCCTCGGGTCGCAATGTCCAATTGTCTTCTCGGTCAGCCAGCAGGCGGACAACATCGAGATAGTCGGCCAGTTCGAAGTAGTACCACTGCATGGAGAATCCTTTGATCGGCCAGCTCCGAAGTCGAGGAATGTTTCGTAAGTGTCCGATTCGTAGCGAACCAATTCCCGGGCGCTTCTGGATTTGTTCAATGCCCAAGTTTGCGGAATCAAAAAATCGTTCAGCGAGCGCGGTCGAGGGATAGTCAACGTCAAGATAGTAAGTGGACTTTGAAACGAGGTCCTCTTCTGCTTGGGGTCTCAGAATCGCTTGCTTCATACGTCGCGATCAAAAATTCTGCTCCTGATTTCGGCCGCTACCTCGGCGGTGTATTGGCGTCCCGGGCCAGAAGTAATGCCGTCAGAAATGAGTTGGCGAAACTGTTTGTCAGCTTGCTCGTTCTGATCGCGGCGGACCAGTTCACGTAGATACTCGCTCGTATTCCCGTAATGGCCATCGACAACGCGCTCGTCGATAAAGCTACGAAGGCTCTCAGGAAGAGAAAAACTCATAGTGTTCGAACTCATAGTTCGATGATAACTCCACGTTCCCAGAGTTATCAACTATTGATACTTCTCGGAACCAAACCCAAACGGCCGATGTCTCCGCTGATGGGAGGTCGTTCGATCGCTACCAGCGCGGTGAACAATCCGATCATCAAGAGTGGAGAGCCATTTGCGAGAGAGGTCAGGCCCAATGGGCGGTTCGAGCCTTCATCTTCCTTGCGGGTTAGGTCAGGGGTGAAAGGCGCGGGCATTTCCAATCCGTATGTACAGCCCGAGCAGATTTGCGATGGTCTAAGGTTCGTTGTCGCAGCACTCGGTGAAGTTCGATCGAATGGATCGATCGATATCGCTAGCAAATCGGTGCTCAATCGTCACCGTAAACATTGCCGACGGACGAGCTTTGTGGTTAATCCACCTGGACCCGCTCAGTGACAACTGAACTTTTCGATTTTGGAATAGGTGTTCACAATCGTCCACCCTGATTGGAGGGATGTCGGCTGTGCGCAGCTATAGCTATTGGTGAAAGGGCCGACCTCTCGCTGCGCGATTTTGAGGCCCGCTACAGTTCAGAGATGGGTACCAACTTTGCTGTCCGCCGACTTGAAACAGCGAACGAAGATGGTCGGAGCGCTCTTAGTGAAGAGGACCGGGCAGCGGTCGAAGCTGAGATCGCGATCTCATACTTCAACGGTGTACCTTGCCACGTTTGCCCAAACTTGGATCGGCTACGGATGGTTTGCAAGGGAACAGTGAAATTCCAAGAGGTCGATTCAGAAGGCGAGCTGTTTGTCACTTCAGTTGATAGGCCATTTCTCGTTCTGGCAAACCCGGCTTACTTCAGGCGCTATGCGCACGAAGTAAGCCTGGCCACCCGGTTGACGAGGTTCGAAAACGATTCCGACCCAAACACTGCGAAGCTGGTAAAAGTTCGGTTCTCCTTACGAGACCGCATCACCGGCAAAGTTCCCTCAGATCCTTTAAGGGTGGACAGGAGCGATCCAGAGTCGGTGTTCGGGTATTTGCGCATAACGCAGCTCCTCCGTAAAGCAGTTCGCCTGAAGTTAGGAGAGGACTATCGGAATGCTCCTGAAGATTGCCCAGACATGACTTTCGTGCGGTGGGCCGATGATGCAGGTCTTACTGACCAATTGGTGCAGTCGATGTTTTTCCCGGAACGGGACAGGGCTTATGTTGGGGTAGCTGGTGTAAGCAGGCAAATCCCCGTACCCCATTACGTGCACGTTCTTGCGGAGTGAAGTTCGGGGTAAACCGCGACAAGTTAAAGTGCGACCGCTTGGGAAAGTACCGTCGAAGGATGGAGATTACTGAGACGTTTGAGCCGGCGACTCGGGGTGAGTGCCGGAAGTGGTTGGGAACGAACGATGCGACGAAAACGGAGATTAGGTTGGTTTCGCCGCGGACTGGGAAGCCGTTTTCGTTTGTTGAATCGGTACTTGAAGTGTTGTGTTTCGGCTGGATCGACGAGATCGGCAAAGGTCTGGACGCGCAACGATCGGCGCAGCGCTTTACCCCAAGGCGACCAAGAGGAAACTGGACAGAGCTGAACAAAGAACGAGTTCGGCCTTTATTGCCGACGGACTCATGACATCCTCCGGGCTTGCTGTTGCACCCGATTTGTCAATCGCAAAATTGACTCTTGCTGTAGATGTTGCGGTAGCTCTTCAGGTAGACAAAATCACATGGTCCAACTTTGAAGCATTTCCGGATCTGTATAAGCGCATACGAATTGGATACATTGAAGAGATGCGCAAACAACCCGCTGAGTTTGAAAAACGACTCGCAAACTTCGTCAAACAAACCTCGCTGAACAAAATGTTCGGCGGGCCCGAAGCCACCACAAAATGAGTGACCACCTCAGTAGCGATCAGTTAGGGATGAGAGCGGTTAAACAGCAAGCTCGGAACCAAGCGCGGGCTGCTCGAAAAGCGATCTCAACCACTGATCGAATCGAGCTCAGCCTAAAGATCTGTGAACATATTAGAAAATCGCAGGCATGGATTGAATCCAGAACGGTTCTGACGTACTTCGCAGCCGGATCAGAAGTTGATCTCAATGATTTGTGGCAGAGCCGAATGGGTGCGGCTTTTGGACCAGTGACGCTGGGGGCGCCAGTTGTGGAAGGCGAGAACATCCGATTTGGCCATGTCCGCACTGGAAAAGAGGGAAGCCCGCTCACGATTCTTGGCCCCTACGGCTTACGTGAACCCGATGGGCCGCCTGTGGATTTGAATGAGGTTGGGTTGATCCTGGTTCCTCTGCTCGCATACGACTCCGCAGGCAATCGGCTCGGCTCTGGCAAGGGTTTCTATGATCGATTCCTAGCCGCCAATCCCGAAATGGCCCAACGTGCGATGATCATGGGCGTGGCTTTCTCTGCACAGCGCGTTGGCGCCCTCACAACGGAACCGCACGATTATCAACTTGACGCCGTCGTAACCGAACACGGCATAACCAATTGGCGTGAGGCTTGATTCTGCGAGGGTCCATGAAACCATTGTGTTCAAGCGACCTATTTGAGGTCATCTGAACACAATGGATTTACTACATTGCATGGTCAATTCACTTGCTAGCTAGCTAGTGCCGCCGAGAGCATCGGTACAATTGATAAGGCCCGAAGAAAGCTTGAAGGAAATGCGAGTCCGAATGAAATCGATTCTTTCGTGGGTGTTCCGAAGCCGGGTAAACGGACGCATCGTCGTAGCCCAATTTCCCAACCTGTCACTGAGCCTGTACCTGGTAACCAGGGCGATCGACTGGTTACTCACGCGGAACGACCAGCCTGCTATCGCTAATCCGGGAACGGTCTTGCTCGGCGTTCGATGGGGTGGAGCGATCTTCCTGGCATGGTGGGCACTCGACGAGCTGATCCGAGGTGTGAATCCGTGGCGACGGTTGCTCGGAGTGTTTGGTCTCGCATCCGTTCTGGGCACGGTCCTGAAGTTGCTCGCCTAGGAAGCTGCTCGGCTAGGTGGTCCGACCAATTCGACCAATTCAACCGATCAAACCAATTCAACCGATCCAACCGATCCAACCGATCCAACCAATTCAACACTGTGGGATTAGGCGCTTGTTAAGCACCCATTCCCACAAGTTCTCCGCCAGAAGCTCCCCGTGAGAGCACAGGAAATAGCGAGTTGAGCACTGGTACGTTCTAGATACAGTTTTTGCCGTTCTGTCCTCCATTGTTAGGTTTGTCTTGTCGCCCAACTTGTTGCCCACATCGCTGCCTGCACCCGCCCATCTCAGCTCGATTGCTGCGGCTGCCGATCTGCGTATTCGCACCCTTCTCGATGCTGAATTGATCCGATGGACGGCAGTAGATCCCGATTTGGCGGCCCCATTGTCGTCGTTGCGGGATTTGGTTTTGGCTGGCGGAAAGCGGCTGCGGCCAGCGTTTTGTCACTGGGCTTTCGTGGGTGCCGGTGGCGTTCCGAGCGATACCCGGGTGATTGATGCCGGTGCCGGGCTCGAAATGCTCCACACCTTCGCCCTCGTGCATGACGACATTATGGACAACTCCCGCACCCGCCGTGGGATGGACGCCGTGCATATTCAGTTTGTTGACGAGCACCGTCGCCAGGGTTGGCAGGCTGAGGATCGACGCTTCGGTGAGGGCGTGGCGATCCTGGTTGGTGACATGGCCTTTGTGTATGCCGATCAGCTTTTGGAAGGCGCTAATCCCGAGGCGATTCGGATTTTCACCGAGCTGCGCGTGGAGGTCAATATCGGCCAGTACCTCGACTTGGTAGGAACTGTCCGCGGACGGCCGACGCTGGAAACCGCTCGACGAATCTGCCAATACAAATCTGGTAAGTACACAATTGAACGTCCGTTGCATTTGGGATTGGCGTTGATGGGCGGTGCGGCGCTGGACAAATTCAAAGGTGCACTTACTGCTTACGGTATGCCTCTCGGTGAAGCGTTCCAATTGAAAGACGATTTGCTCGGCACACTTGGCGATGATGCGGCCACCGGAAAACCCGTCGGCGATGACCTCCGCGAAGGCAAACCAACCGCCCTATTGGCCCGTGCGATCGTTGCTGCAACCCCGGCGCAGCTCAAGGTTCTCGACGGCACTGGCGACCCCGACCTTTCTGATTCTCAAATCATCGCAATCCAACAAATCTTGGTGGAAACCGGTGCTGCCGCTGCTGTCGCCGCCTCGATAGATGTGCTCCGTGATGAAGCGTTGGCCGCCATCGCAACATCGGGCCTACTTCCCGAAGCCGTCAGTGCCCTAAGCGAACTTGCCTATTACGTGACCGACCGCGACCACTAAGACGCCCTTGAGCCTTATGGCACTTGGCTGCTCGCTGACGCAAAGCCCGTCGCAAGCGCTAGAACTTAGGGGCAGATAAGAACGTGTCGGTACCCGTCCCTCGGACCGCCGATCCGAAGTACCAGAGCTCAGAAACACAAAGAAGGCATCACATGCGCATTGTCATTATCGGAGCGGGACTGGGTGGGCTTTCGGCTGCTTGTCATCTGAGCGGCAAGGGCCATGACATCACCGTCGTTGAACGAGCTGCGGTCCCTGGCGGACGTGCTGGCCTCATCGAAGACCGTGGTTATCGCATCGATCCGGGCCCCTGTGTGCTGACAATGACCGGCATTTTGTCTGATGCATTCACGGCTGCCGGAGCGTCGATGGATGAGTTGGTCAAAATTCATCCGGTTGATCCTTCGTATCGGGCCACGTTCCACGAATCCGACGGTGGGGGAGAGCTCAGAGTTCGCCACGGCCGCGAAGCAATGACGGAAGAAATTCGCGCATTCGCCGGCCCAAAAGAAGCGGCTCAGTTCGGCAAGTTCGTTGACTGGTTGACCAAGCTGTACGAAGTTGAATCGCCCGCATTTATTGATCGCAATTTTGACAATGTTCTCGATATGGCCCGCCCGCTCAAGCCTGGTTTGCAACTGCTGC
>JAYTWN010000242.1:0-37269 GCA_043743435.1 Acidimicrobiia bacterium | reverse complement strand
GAAAGGCGGCGATTGCTGGGGCGACGAACCTTCACCGGTTGCGTTCTACCGAGCGGTTGCTGCCTGGACTGATCGACACGCACGTGCATGCACCGCAGTGGCCGCAATTGGGAAGCGGGCTTGACCTTGCGCTGGAGCAGTGGCTGTTCGAAAACACCTTTCCGCTTGAGGCTCGCTATGTCGACGGGGATTTTGCGCAACGGGTGTGGGACGACCTGGTTCCGTGCCTCCTCAGCCACGGCACCACAACCGCCGTGTATTATTCCTCCATTCACGAAGAGGCGACCCTACGGTTAGCCAAAACCTGCGCCGAGATTGGGCAGAGAGCCTTCGTTGGGCGAGTGGCGATGGATCATCCCGAGGGCACACCGGCCTGGTATCGCGATGCCGACGCTGTGTCAGCAGTTTCTACTTCCGCTCGATCGGTCGAGGCAATACGTGCACTTAACACGGTGTTGGTGAGGCCAATCATCACGCCGCGCTTCGTTCCCGCTTGCACTGATGCTCTGCTGCACGGTCTGGGTGAGTTGGCCGGGGCAACTGGAGAACTGGTACAAACACACTGTTCGGAATCCGATTGGGAACACCACTACGTACTCGATCGATATGGTCACAGCGACACCGAAGCGCTGGGAAATTTTGGGCTTCTCCGTGAAGGCACCGTGTTGGCTCACGGGAACCATATGAGCACAAACGACTTTGACCGCACTCGTGAGGCCGCTGCGGGAGTAGCGCACTGTCCACTATCGAACAGCTATTTTGCCAACGCGGTGTTCCCCTTAGCAAGGTCTTTGGCGAGGGGCGTGAGGGTTGGGCTGGGATCCGATATCGCCGGTGGCCTTCACCCCGGTTTGCTGGCCCAATGCGCCCATGCCGTAACTGTTTCGCGCATGCTCGAAGATGGAGTCAATGGCGAAGTTGCCGCCGCTGATCGAGGCGTGCAGGACTGTCGAATCAGTACCATCGCCGCGTTTCACCTGGCCACTCTTGGCGGCGCTGATCTGCTGGGTCTACCGTGCGGATTACTCGCGGTTGGGCGCATGTTCGATGCGTTCGTGGTCGACGTGGGCCGCCAACAATCATCTCTACGCATATGGGAAGAACTCGATGACGAGGCCCGCGTGTTTGAAAAGATCGTCCGCTTAGCTTCTCCCAGTGACATTACCTCGGTGTGGGTGGCCGGCCGCCAGGTAGTTTGAACCACGTTTGCGTGATGCGCTCCGGCAATGGCCGAAGCCGGATGGGGACGAATCATTAACGTTGCCGGGTTAGCAGCGCGCATTAGCGGTTCAACCATCGGCTCGATTCGCAACGTGGCCGTGGCTGCTCTTACCAAGAATCTTGCCGATGAACTTGGGCCTAACGGAATCAACGTGACTTGCGTTCACCCTGGGCTTACCCGGACCCGTTCACTCGAAGACGCCGTGAATGAGCAAGACCGGGCGCTTTTGGCTTCGATCGAAGAACGCATCGTGAAAGGGAATTCGATTCGTTCCATGATCGATGCCGATGACATCGCCGTGATCATCGCCTTCTTAGCCTCACCGCTCAGCTTGGCTATCAACGGTGACGCTCTTGTGTGCGGTGGCGGCTCGCCAGGTTCGATTTACTACTAGCGCAGGGAAGCGGAGGTTACTCTGCAGTTTTTTGACCCGATCCGCCAACACAACTGCGGAAATCACACGAAATCCGTGCATAGTCTCGTCCGCGAACACCCGCTAGCGCCAGGCTGAGTGGCGCTTCCGAGTGTTATTGGCCCCACCCAGGAGCAACCTGGGTTGGCTCGACAGCTAAGCGAGAGTGAACTCAACAGAGCAAGGCGTTATGACGGTTTGTGATGCCTGGGCGCACAAACCGTCACAACGCGAGACAGACCCGTTCGAAAGACCCGAGTTAGGAGAATGATTCGGCGAGGCGGAAACCCATGGCGAAATGTTGCGAGGGATACCAGCCGTGTCGGCGTTGACAGCGGGCCAGGTCACCGTGTCGGGCGTAGCTGCCGCCTCGGGCAACGCGGTAGCTTTCGCCGTGAAGTTGGACCAGGTCGTCGTGGACCGCTTCGGCTCCTGGATACGGACGGTAGGGATCCGAAACGTATTCCTCCACGTTGCCCGCCATGTCGGCCGCGCCAAAGGGTGAATCACCTTCGACGTAGATGCCAACGGGTGTTGTGGTGAGTGGTCCATTTTCGGCGGTGTTGGCTCGATTGGGGTCCCACGATTCACCCCAGGGGAATTGCCGACCGTCGCTCCCGGTTGCTGCATATTCCCACTCGGCTTCAGTGGGTAGGCGGAAGGAACGCCCGGTTTTCGCCGATAACCAGCGCGCATAGGAATCTGCTGCGTCGGGAGAAAGCGCGTAGACGGGCTGATTCGATGCAGCCATCGGATACACGCCATGAGCCCAACAGGTCGGTCGCTCTGCAGTTGGATCATTGAGTACGTAACGGAGATACTCAGCGTTGGTTACCGGGTAGCGGGCGATTCTGAAACTGCACACACTTACGATATGTTTAGGGACTTCCTTCATGATCCAGGACTTCTGCACTCCCAAAGATGACCACTGTACGGTGACCGCGTCGGCCATGGTTTCACTGATGCCAATTGGAACTTCTGCTGACGGGATGTCGATCATCTTGGGTGCTTCTGGATTGACACGTGGATCACCGAGCAGTGCAAGCACGAGGCCTGCGGCATGTCGTTCTGCCAAGGAAACCTCGTGGCTTTCAACCAGATGGACCAGTTCCTCCAACGAGCGCTGAGCCACCGAGCGCAATGGACCTTGCAAGTCTTCGAGATGCCCCCCGGATAGAGCCAGATCGGCTTCTGGTTCGGGGGGAGCAATCGTGGGTGGGGGAACAAACGGTGCAGTCACCGAACGAGCTTACCGAGAGGCGCCTGTTGATAGGTATTGCCAATGAGAGGATTGCTGGGAGGGAACGCGGCTAAAATGTACGCACGGGTGGGAAGCTGTATGGATGACACAGCGCAACAACGAGCCAGCAATTGGCCTTAGCGATGCAGAGATCTTCGACCTTCCACCGGAGACCACCGCTGGCTTAACATTCCATCTTCCGATGGAGATCGTCGCACTCCGCGATGCCGGTGCCCCAAACGAAACGGTCGAAGGACGTAAGCAAGAACGGCTCCACGATGCACAGGCCGAGGGGCTTGCCGATCCGCCGCTCTACCGATGGGCGATTCGTCGCTACACCGACACCGCACAACGTTTGCTTTCGGGAAACGACTATGCAACTGCACGGGAAATCGAACCACTAGCGGAAGGCTTGGCGGGCGCAGCATTTCATGGGCTGATTCGCCTCGGCTACGGTGCCTGGCAACGCGACGAAGCAGAAATCGCCCGAGGCCTGGCCTATTTGCGAACAAGACGTCAAGTGCTCGCGTCCCGTTCAAACTCATCGTCACGGTTGGGTGAAACTGACGACACCCGACTCCTCATCGGGTCCGACCTTCCCGGCCCCCACGAACGCGATGGTGTGACGGTATTCGATCTTCTCAACCTCGCAGCGGGGACCGGTTTGTGTGGGTCTCCCGATGCCCATATCGCCGACACTCCACGTGCACTTGCTCTGGCGGCGATGGCGTTGGTGCGAAGGAATCCATCATCGTTTGTTGCTGTTCATGCGGCCACCGGTTTTCACGCGCTGTGTGAAGTTGAGCTGTTGCTATCGGGCGTTGCTCCTTCTGCAAATGAGGCGCCGACTACGAACACGAACGCTTGGTGGAGCGCGTATGCCATTGCGTTGCGAGCTTGCACGTTGCTGGTTGAATCAGGACCGCCCGAAGCCCTACCCGGGTACGACGACCGATACGGATTGGTCACCGATATCGAGTCACTCGTCGGCGCCTCAATCCAGTCAGCCGACACCCACGACGTGAAGTTGGCCGTATCCCTTCGTCGACTCGTTCACTTCGGCCTGCTCACCGACCCCGAGGCAACCGAAGTAGGGATCACCCGCCTCGCCGCCGAACAACTCACCTGACCAAACATTTGCCCTGAGTCCTTCGTTGCCCAATTATCGAACCCGCTTGCAACATGAAAACCGCCCTCGCAGCCTACCTGGAAGTCATCCGAGTGTTTCGCTCCCAGGGTTACTCACCGACGCACACAAACTGCACGAATCGATGACCATCGACGACGTGTTAGCCGTGACGAAAATCTATCTGCGTTCAACTTTGTCGCTACAGGGACTCCTCAAGATTTGATCTGAGTCCGGACTTCTCAAGACTTGTCCCGGGCCTTTTCTTCTTTACGTTCCGCGACCGACAAGACCGAACCCCTCAACCGGAGCTGGCAAGTGGTCGTGGCGCATTGTGTGCGCAGATCTGTGTGTTTGCGGAAGGCCTTCTTTAGGAACCAAGAACATCTTTTGCGTAGGCGGTTAGTCGTTTGTAGTCGACCTTTCCGTTGGCGGCGCGTCCGATTGTTTCGATCACCACGATATGGCGGGGTGACTTATACCGGGCCAGGAGGGCGCGAACGTGTTCGATGACCGCATCGGCATCGATCGTCGCACCGTTGAATGGCTCGACCACTGCACAAATGACTTCACCGAACCGGTCATCGGGGATACCAACGCACACCGCATCGTTGATGGACTCGTGGAGTTTTACCACCTCTTCAACTTCTTCAGGAAAGACCTTCTCGCCACCAGTGTTGATGCAAACCGAACCACGACCAAGCAGATGCAGTGTGCCGTCTTCGATCACCTGCGCGTAATCGCCGGGTACCGAGTAGCGAACCCCGTCGATAGTACGAAAGGTCTTCGCCGACTTCTCCGGGTCTTTGTAATACCCAAGTGGAACGTAGCCGCTTAGGGCCACAAAGCCAATGCGCTCGTCGCCCGGGTTCACACGAACATTGTCATCGTCGAACACGTGAACCGTTGGACCGAGTGCAAACTTTGCCGTCTTCTGCGCATTGCCCTTCGTGCTCACCGAGGCCCCAAGGCCCACCGCTTCGGAGGATCCAAACGAATCAAACAGAACTACTTCGGGGAGGTGTTCCAACAGAGCGTCTTTGGTCTCCTGGCTCCACATCACGCCACTGCTGGAGATCACCCGCAAACCGGAAAGATCCCAACGACCCGGGTTTGCATCGAGGGCAGCCAACAACGGTCGAGCAAACGCGTCGCCCACGATGACAATTTGCCCTACGCGTTCTTGTTCGACGAGATCAAAAAGTTGCGCGGCATCGAAGGAGCGCAGAGGATTCGTAACGACCGAACCTCCCATTCCCAGGGCGATCAGGGCGGAAAACTGTCCGGTTCCGTGCATCACTGGACACGCTGGCAAAAGGATCGGCGCCGGCGCTGGTGGATGTATAGTCTGTGCACGTAGAGTTTCGAGTGAGTCAACGGGCGGGCGTCCTTGCAGAGCGTTTCCGCCACGGCCCAAGACATTGAACAGATCGTCTTGGCGCCACATAACACCCTTGGGCATACCTGTCGTTCCACCGGTATAGAGGAACAACATATGATCACCGGAACGGCCCCAGTCCGCTTTCGTAGGCACACTTACTGACTGCGAAGCACCTGCAATATTCTCATACGGAGTAGCCCAGCTGGGACGGGTAGCCGCGGTTTGTTCAGGATCGTCGACCACATACCAACGCTTCACCAGGGGTAGTTCGTGGCGGATTTCTTCCAACACCTCTGCATAGGAAGCGTGAAAGATAACTGCCTCGGCATCGGCGTTATCGAAAAGGTACTTGATCTCTTCGGGGCCGTATCGAAAGTTGGTGTTCAACGGGACCAAACCGGCCTTGAACGCCGCGTAATAGGTTTCCAAGTATTCCGGACAGTTGGTGAGATACGCCGCAACTTTGCCTTGCTCACCAATGCCTGCCGCCAGCAGATCGGCCGCCAAGTTGTTCGCACGCCTATCAAAATCGCTCCACGAAAAGCGACGATCACCGCACACCTGCGCCGGGGCATCGGGTGTAGCGGCAGCAATGGTTTCAAAAACGTCGGCCCAGTTCCAGTCGGTCATGGCGCCACGTTAACGGGGAGCGCTCTCGATGTCACGTTGAGACTGAGGCGCAAAGGAATCAGAGACGGTGCAGGCCGGAGCCGATAGCGCAACGACGTAGTATTGCTTTTATGGACTCGCCGCTTGCAGAGATTGATCAGTGGCCCGTACCGCACGTTGCGGCTGCGGTAATCACACCTGAGGGCATCATCGCTCAGCGCGGCGATCAGGCACGCATGTTCCGTTTGGCCTCTATCAGCAAAGTACTGGCGGGCTACGCAATACTCATCGCGGTTGAAGAGGGAAGTGTCACGCTCGACGAAGAGATGAAGGCGCCCAAAGCTTTAGATTCAGCCACAACGAGTGCACCGTTCACGCTTCGACATCTGCTTTCCCACGCTGCTGGGTTTGGATTCCACAGCGGTTCCGAACAACAGTTGGCACCCGAGACGAGGCGCATTTACTCCAACGAGGGAATCGAACGAGCTGCGCGCATCGTCGAAGGAAACACTGGCATGCCCTTCGCCGACTACCTTCGAGAAGCCGTTTTTGAACCGCTGGGAATGCGCAACACTGAACTCCGCGGCTCACCCGCCGCAAACGTTCATTCAACCGCCGCCAACCTCTCTAGGTTTGCGACCGAACTGCTCCGTCCAACGTTGCTCGCTCCCGAAACGTTTGCCGATTTCACCCGCTGCCAGTTTCCCGCCCTTGCCGGCATGCTCCCAGGGATTGGCCGTTTTGACCCGCTTCCCTGGGGTCTCGGCGTCGAGATTAAAGGCGGAAAACAGCCTCACTGGAGTGGACAATTCACATCGCCGGCCACCTTTGGTCACTTCGGAGGATCCGGCACCATTCTGTGGGTCGACCCAACTCGGGACTTGGCCGCCGTAGCGCTCAGTGATCGGGAATTCGATACATGGGCCATGGCCGCTTGGCCACAACTGAGCAATGCCATAGTCACGAGCTACTCAGGCAGCTAGCGCTTCGTTCGAAGGAACCATCAGCGGTAAGCCTTTGACGCCAAGCTCATAGTGGCGAATCAGGAGACGAAAAAGGCCGCCAAAGTACAGCGGCACAAGACCTAACACAAACAGCTAAATCGGCTAGTGCATGTGCACGTAAATCATTGCGTAGTGTCCTGGTGGCACTTTCCGCGTTGGTGCTGGCAACGGTCAAAACACCACGCAATGACTTACGCTTCCCTGCACTAGTCGTCGATCCGACTGGGTAGATCGATAGTGTGCGCGTGTTGGTCGATTTTTGCCGTGAGGTAGCCGTGATTTTCTTCCGACACGTGCACACCGGTTGGGACTTTGCGGGTGATGGTGATGCCAAGTTCAGTCATCTGTTCAAACTTGTCGGGATTGTTGGAAAGCAACTCGACACTGGTAACACCAAGCGCACGTAGCATTTGCGCAGCAACGGTGTATTCGCGTTCGTCATCATTGCGACCCAGAGCACGGTTGGCCTCGAAGGTGTCCATTCCACGATCTTGTAATCGATACGCATCGAGCTTTGTGTAAAGGCCAATCCCCCGGCCCTCTTGGCGAAGATACAACACGTATCCGCCGTCCTTCGAAATCAATCCGACCGCTTCTCGTAGCTGCGGACCGCAATCGCAGCGCAGCGAACCAAACACGTCACCGGTTAGGCACTCGGAATGAATTCGCACCAACGGAACGTCTTGCGCAGCAACTGGGGGCGACTGGTCAGCGGCGGGATCGCCGGACACATCAGCCAAACCAAATCCCAGGGCCAGATGTTCCTTCCCGTCAACCAATCCGTGGAAGCTGAACACGTCGGCTGTGGCCTCATACCCGTCGGCGAATCGCAGAGGAATACGCACTCGATTGCGAATGGTGGCTGCATTGAGGTTTGACACGCTCAAAGTCTAATTCCCTCCTCGGGTATAGCTTCTTCGCTCGCAAACACCAGCCTGCGACAATAGCTTCTGGCTTAAAAGGGACGTGTGAGGCCTTTACAACGATCTACAACAACAACCAACTCGCTCGCAGCCGTATGACCGATGCCAAACCGCCAAGACGCGTGCCCCCACTACGATTGATCTGATGCTCGCCCCGAGTATTCGCACACGCAAAGTGAGTTGAGGAGCAACTATGGAACGAACAACCACGGTGACAGTAATAGGCGGCGGTGCGGCCGGCCTTACCGCGGCGCATTTCCTCGCCCGGGCCGGAGTCGCAGTCGAAGTGTTCGATCAGGATCGCTCCATTCTCAAACGCGCGTTGCTCAAGAATCTTCCTGGTTCCAATGAGCTTGAGGGTCGCGAGCTCCTTGCCTCGTTGCGAACCAAACTTGCCAGCGCACAAGTTCCTATCTCAACCGCCAAGGTCGACGATGTCCAGCCCGCAACTTCGGGAGGCTTCACCGTTGTATCTGGCGAGGATCAGATTTCTGCTCGCTACATCGTTCTGGCTACGGGGCAGGGAACGCTGAAGTTGGCATCGCTCGAGGTCGACACCACCGTGGCTCGTCAGCCTTTCGTAAAAGTAAATGTAGTGACCGATCATTGGGGCGCCACCTCAATTCCCGGGGTCTGGGCCGCTGGCGTGGTCGCTGGATGGCCCTCACAAGCCGTCGTGTGTGCAGGAAGCGGAGCCAACGTCGCCATCGAAATCATAAGCGCGCTGAAGGGTGAGTTTTGGGTCGACCATGACGACTCAACCATGGCACCCGACCCCGCCTAGTGCGTGTGCGCGTAAATCATTGCGTAGTGTCCTGGTGGCCCTTTCCGCGTTGGTGCTGGCAACTGAGGTCAAAACACTACGCAATGACTTACGCTTCCCTGCACTAGTGCGGGGAATCGCAGTTTGGGCGCGTGCGCCCGAAGCGCATTTCTCCTGCTGACCGAATATTTCCATAGAAAGGGCGCAGGCGTCCGAACTTCAAGAACATGCACGAAGGAGCTCTGAAACCGGTGGCATCTTCACACCAAGATCACGGATCACCCAACACAGTGCGTCCCATTCGCGCCACGGTAATCGTCCCCTGTTTTAACGAAGAGGGTTATGTTGATCGTTTGTTGGCCACCATGCTTCCCCAAATTGTTACCGACAACCGCTGGCGCGTTGTGCTCGTGGATGATTCGAGCACCGATGCCACACCGAAACTGTTGGCATTGGCTACCGTTGTCCACCGAAGCCGGGTGTCCATCGTTACAGGCCGTTTTGGCTCGCCGGGCGGATCACGCAGTGCTGGGGTTGGGGCGGCCATGGCGTCGAGCGAGGGAGCACCGCAGTGGCTGGTAACCGTGGACGCCGACGTAGAGGTGAGCAAAGACTGGCTCGCGCATTGGAACGCCACGTTCGATGAGATCGAGGCCGCCGAAGCCACCAATCCCCCAGCGACGGTAACAGTCGGGGCGGTAAACGGTGCCGAGATTCAAGATCATCTGTACACAGATCACCCCTTTGCCAAAAAGGTGAGCAGAGCCTTTGGGCTAGGGATCAACAAGGGTGAAGGAATCGTCGGCATCACCAACCTCAACGGAGTGAACCATGCAGTACGCGCCGACGCATATCTGATTGCTGGCCCGTATCTTCAGCCCACCGCTGACGGACCAAACGGGACCATTTCGTTGGCCGGGGAAGATTGGGATCTCGGTGTCCGTCTCCGTCAAGCAGGATTTCGGATCCTGGAAACGCCTGCTTCGGTAATCGATCGGGGTCGCCGTTTTCTTGCCGACGTCCACGCTTATGTCAGCGGGGAAGCGTACGAAGGTGCTTTCGAGCGGCTCAAGCCAACCGGTAATCCAACTGATCTCCAAGCTGATGAGGTACAAGCCCTTGTCGACGGGGCAATCGAACGATCACTGCGCCATTTTTTGCTCAAGCCCATCTTGAGCAAAGCCGTTTCGTTAGCCTCCGTTGAAGAACTCTCTCCATCACTTCGAGACTCCATGGATGATTGGATGCAACGCTGGCCGCACCCAACCTTTGCAGAGGCGAGAAACGAATTCATGTTCACTCGACTGGTGGCGTTCAGTAACGCATTCACCGGCCAACTTCGCGCCGAGTTGCGCCTTGAACTCAATCAGGTCATTGCAGCGTTGGAAGGGCCTGAATGAGCCACAGCGTTGACCTTCGCCGGTTCCAAATCCTTGCTGTTTCGATCCACCCGTTGCAATTGAATTGGTTGCCTCCAAGAACACCTCTTTTCCGCCAGCACCACCGCTAACGAAAGCCATTTGTATGCCTCATCGCTCTCCCATTACCTGTGTCGATCATCATCTCGCCACTGATCTGCGCGTCACCGGTGGATACGATGGTCGAGTTGTCGCCTGGAATCCCGACGGTACCGAGCTCTGGTTTGCCGACTTCGATGACCTGGTGAACGACGTGCGCATAGACCCCACCGGTACTCGTGTGGCCGTGGCCGTGGCCGATAGCAATGCCTTTGTGTTGAATATGAACAACGGTGCTCGAACCGATGTCTTTGGTCCCCATGGCGACGATGTGAATGCCGTTCGCTGGTCACCCGATGCCTCGCAGTTGGCCTGCGTTATGGATCACCTCGACACCACCATTCGTCTTTGGCCACTCGACGGCTCAGCCAGTGTTGCCCTCGACGGACATGAAAGCGGTGTGTTTGCGGTGGCGTTCGATCCCAGCGGTACCCGCGTGGCCACGGTGGCCGAGGATTCCACGGCCCGTATCTGGGAAATAGCCACCGGGGATCAACTGTTTGTGCTTCACCATCCCGGTGATCCCGAGGCACTGGATTGGTCACCCGATGGCAGCGTGATCGTGACCGGTTGCGACGACGGGATCGCCCGGGTTTGGGATCCAACTACTGGCGAATTGGTACGTGAACTTATCGAAGCAACGGCAGCGGTTCGGTTTATTCGTTTCGATGCTACCGGCGCGCGGATACTGATTGGTTCCTATGATGCCACTATGCGTGCTTATGATTGCATGTCGTGGTCACTGATCGAATCCTATCGTCAAGCGTTTCAGTGGGAACGTGCCGGTGGCTTCACCAATAGGGGCATCGTGATTGGCAGTTTCGGTGCTGGACCCATTGAACATCCGCCAACGGGACGTGGCTTAGAGCTCACCTATGGCATCAACTCGATTGCGTCATCAAATGGTCGGCTGCTCGTTGGTCGCGACGACGGCCGGGTGGTAGATGTTCTGCGCGCAGAGGTTCTCACCCAACACGGCACCATCGTAAACACCGTTGCCATATCCCCGAATAACTGCTGCGTGGCTAGTGGCGACTATCGCGGCGGAGTCCACGTCACGCCGCTACAACCTGGTGGCGGAACAGCGGTTCTGACCCGCGCGGCCGACGGTGGCCCGGTCAACTCCATTGCTTGGAACCCAAGTGGGGACACGTTCTATAGCGGCGGCTACGACGGTTGTGTCCGCACCTGGCAGATCGATGGAACCTGCACCTCCACGTTCACTGCACACCATGGGCCCATCAAATCTTTGGCGTGGAGTGCATCGGCCAATCTGCTCGTCGCTGGTTCGTCGGACGGATCGCTGAGCGCTTGGAATGGTGAGCGACTGGCTTGGCGAGCCAACGCGGATGATCTGGTGTTGGTCAACGCTGTGGCCTGTGCCGACGAAGCCGGGATTGTGGTCTCGGCGTCGCGGGATTTGCGGGTGCGTATTTGGGATGCCTCTACGGGTGCACTCATCGAAACCCTCGGTTACGGCCACCGTAAATCGGTGAAAGCCATCGCCGTAACCAGCGACGGCAACCTCATTCTCACCGGTTCCTACGATGGCACCGCTCTCGCATGGCATCGCGGTTTCCGTGGTTGGGAATGGACGCCGCTTCGCTTGCATGGAAAACCGGGTGTGCCTGCCGTTGCCGTTGGCGAAGCAACACTGTTCACCGCAGGTTGGAACGGCACGGTGGGCCGCTGGAATCTCGACGGCCGCCTCACTGCCGAATACTTGGCGAACGAAATTCAGTAATGATCCGTCCGCTTCGCAAAACCTTGAAGGGGTAGCTCTATGAGCCTGGTAGCCGGTCCGCTCGATGACCAAGCAGCGATGGAGTTGGCCATTGAAGTCGCCACGAAGTCCCGATTGTGGACCGCACCAAATCCTTGGGTTGGGGCCGTGTTGCTCGATGCGCAACGTCGAGTGATCGCCACCGGACGCACCCAACCTCCCGGCGGCCCCCACGCTGAAGTGATGGCGTTACGTGAAGCGGGGGACCTCGCACGCGGTGCCACCCTTTTCGTTACGTTGGAACCGTGCTCCCATTACGGACGCACACCGCCCTGCGCCGACGCGATCATCGAAGCAGGTGTTTCCCGTGTGGTTGTGGCTGTACGCGATCCCGATGTGAAGGTAGCCGGGCAGGGTATTGCTCGACTGCGTGATGCCGGTATCGAAGTGGTCGAAGGCGTTGGCGCGTCCCTGGTTGAGAGACAACTCAAACCGTATTTGCATCAACGGCGGACCGGTCGACCCTTCGTGGTGTTGAAGTTGGCCATGACTCTTGACGGCCGGATCGCTGCACCCGATGGAACGTCGGTATGGATTACCGGCGAAGAAGCCCGACGCGACGTTCACCAATTGCGTGCCGAATGCGATGCCATCTTGGTGGGAGCCGGGACCGTACGCGCCGACGATCCTTCCCTCACGGTCCGAATGGTCGAAGGTCGTGATCCTGCTCGCTATGTGCTTGGAAGTGTCGCTGAATCTGCAAGGGTCCAACCCTGTCTCGAAGTTCAAGGCGACCTCACCGACGTGCTCGACGAGCTCGGCCGCAGAGGTCATCTCCAACTGTTGGTTGAAGGCGGAGCCACCGTGGCTGGATCGTTTCATCGAGCCGGTCTGGTCGATCAATACTACGTCTACATAGCACCTGCCCTGCTGGGTGGTGATGACGGTCAACCCCTTTTTGCCGGCCCCGGAGCCCCCACCATGACCGACCTGTGGCGGGGCTCGTTCCACTCCGTAACCCAACTCGGCGCCGACATTCGCCTCATCCTCGACGTTAGGTAATCAGCGAACTTTGGCGAGTACTGCTTCAACAGCACTCAAATCGAATGGGCTACCCGAGGCCATAATCACGTGATCAATTCCCGCCGCGGCCATCTCATCGATATCGAAAGCACCCATAGCAAGCGTTGTGCGTTCAATAGCTTTTGGATCAGTACCTTCAACCTTGCACCATTCGTCGATGATGGCGTTTTTGGCCTTCAATTCCGCTGGGGTGCCAAACCCGTTCCAAATCTTGGCATGACGAGCTACCAACCGAAGCGTGACCTTCTCGCCTCCGCCACCAATCATGATCGGAATCGAACCATTCACCGGGCCGGGATTCAACTTGGCCATACGGTCTTTCAAAATTGGAAGGTCCCGAGCCAGGGCCTTCAGTCGTCCAGGAGCGGTGCCGAATTCGTACCCATATTCGGTGTAGTCACGCTCGAACCAGCCCGACCCAATGCCGAGAATGAACCGTCCAGTGGAAAGGTGATCGATTGTGCGGCTCATGTCGGCCAACAACTGCGGATTTCGGTAGGAGTTGCAAGTTACAAGCGCACCAATGGTGGCATGCGAGGTGGTTACGGCCATGGCGGCAAGGAGTGAGTAGCACTCGAAATGCGACGCGTTTTCATCGCCGTAAAGAGGATAGAAATGGTCCCAAACCCACAATGAATCGACACCCATGGCGTCAGCGTTTTGCCATGCGGTTCGCATTGCATCAGTTGTGGTTCCCTGCGGATGAATTTGCACACCAATTTTCATGCTTCAAGGTTTTCACAATCTCGATCGGTATATCCGCAAATCTGCCGGTCTGCTGGTCTGCTAGCTGGGTCAGCTTTGCACGGATGCGCGGTGACCCAGCTAGTCCCACCGAGGGAACAAACTTCTCTGCGCTAGCCATCCACAACGGGGCCATGGTAGGTGTCGTGGTAGTCAACGCCCCGAATCGGCAAAAGCGCCAAGACGACTCCTTGACCGCGGATACACAGACTTCGGTGCACTCCGAGACACCTACCAGACCCTGATGAGCGTCCTCAAACGGGCTTGGGTTTTTAGTCCAGAGTCACTCGCCTGGACTCCAATCCATCAACCTGAGACAGTGTTGTCATGATTCTGACCGAGACCGCAAGAAACGTTTGCACCATTAAACTTAACCGCCCCGAAGCACTCAATGCACTTACACCGGAGCTACTGAGCCAACTCGTCGTCGCACTAGAAGGCGCAGCCGGTGACACTGCCGTGACGGTAGTTGTTCTGACCGGTGTTGGGCGTGCCTTCTGCGCGGGTGTAGATCTCAAAGCGATTGCGGCAGCTGGAATCGATGGCGGCGATGTCTCTGATTTGCTCAACACTCCTGCCCGAAGAGCTGCCGAGCTTTTGTCGACGATGAACAAAGTCACAGTGGCCAAAGTCAACGGTGCCTGCTTCACCGGGGCATTGGAAATCGCCCTCGCCTGCGACATCATGATCGTGGCCGACGAAGCCAAAATGGGCGACACCCACGCCAAATGGGGCTTGCGTCCAACTTGGGGCATGAGCCAGCGGTTGGTAGCTGCCGTGGGCATCACACGGGCCCGATGGTTGAGCCACACCGCTCGTGTGTTCCTGGGATCCGATGCTGCCGTTTGGGGCATGGCCGCCGAATCGTGCCCGCTGGCAGAACTTGATGCACGAGCCGATGCGTTGATTGTCATGCTCACTGAAGGTTCACCAGCTTCTCAGCGCGCATACAAAGATTTGTACAGGGCTGCGGAAAACAATGGCCTCAACGATGGGCTCGCCTACGAATTCGCCACCGAATACCCAATGTCCGGTGCGGGCGCGCGTCTCAACACGTTTGTAAGTTGATGTGGTGTAAGCACAAGAATCTGTAACCTGCAACGCAGTGCATCACGAACACTCCAGGACCTACCTTGAATGACTCACCCTGGATGACGCACCCTAAATGACGCACCCTATTAGGCCGAACCTCAATGACTCACCCGATGCAATCATCGGCTCGGCACACACCAATAAGGAAACCATGATCGATCTAGAACGAGACGGTGAGCTGTTCATCCTCACCATGAACGACGGTGAAAACCGATGGAACACCACCTTCGTGCGCGCCTATGCGAACGCGCTCGACGAGGTAGAGGCCTCGACCGGACCCGCTGCGCTCATCACTCGATCGAGCAACGAGAAGTTCTTTTCTAACGGTCTCGACCTGGATTGGATCTCCGCATCCACCGACGGAGTCGAAGCTTCGCCTAGCGGTGGTGATCGATCTGTTTTTGGTGACGAGTTCATGGCCCTCATGGGACGGATCATAACGTTGCCCGTGCCAACCGTGGCAGCAATCAACGGTCACGCGTTTGGTGCTGGGCTGATGACTGCAATGTGCCATGACGTTCGCATCATGCGGGCCGACCGAGGCTTTGTATGCGCCAACGAAATGCAACTAGGAATGGTCATTCCCCGGCCCGAACTCGCCCTGTTTCGCCACAAACTATCTGCACATACCTTCTTTGAAACCGTCCAACTTGCTCGCCGATGGGCTGGACCGGATGCACTTGCTGCGGGAATCGTTAGCCAAATCACCAGCGCCCATGAACTCCTCGATGCCGCACGCAGACGAGCATCAGAACTGGCACCGCTCGGCGCAAACCGAAAGGCCTACGGCGCACAAAAAGAAAGCATCTTCGGCAAAAACTCCGCCCTCAACGAACCCCACGGCGCCGCCCACATGCTCAAACACGGTCACGATTTCCACTAAGAGAACCAGCCGAAAGGAGAGTGCTCAATCGAGCACAGCACAATGCTTTTCGCCACGGAGTCAAACGGACGGAAAAACCCCTAGCTCCCAGGTTCCCCAGATCGGTGCGGCCCTTAACGTCAACTATGTATTTGTAGTATTACTGATTGCCGGGTGGGCTCCTTGAAATGCTCGCTACATTTGCGGACCCGCGGGGTCGACAAAGATTGCGCGGGCTCGGAAGCGGAGTGGCTCTTCTGCGTACTCCTCGATCGCATGTGCACACCAACCGGCCACACGAGCGATCGAGAAAATGAACTCACCCGCATCTTCTGGGAAATTGGCCACGACACCAAGCGCTGCCAGCGCGAGATCCATGTTCGGCTGTATGTCGCGGCGTTTCCCAATTGCACTTACTATTCCATCGACAACACTCATCTCCGAAGTGCCGCCTGCGACTTCACGCAACATCGCCAGCAATTTCTCAGCTCGGGGATCACCGCTTTTGTACACCTTGTGGCCGAAGCCTGGGTATGCACCAAAACGGGAAAGCGCTTCGCTTGCGGCGCGGTCGATACTCGCCGCAGTTCGGCCTCTCTCGGCCAGCGCATTGTCAAGCATCTCCCTAGCCGAGCGGCTTGCACCCCCATGTAGGGGACCGCTCATCGCAGCCGTTCCTGCCCGCACGACCGCATAGGGATCGGCGTGTGTCGAGGCAGTCACACGGGCAGCGACCGTTGATACCGCGAGCTCATGATCGGCTAGGAGCACCAGGGCCGCATTGAGCACCGACATCATCCCCGAAGTGGGTCGTCGAGGAGACAGTTTCGTCCAAAGACGACCAGCGATCGTAGAGAGATACGACTCGTCACCAATCTGCAAACGTGGCGTACGTCCCTCACCTTGGGTGGGGAGTGAATCAACGATTGCCGCTATAAGGGTGCGCGACGTTTGGGCCACGGAACTTGGAGCGAGATCGCTTCGAAAAGGATCCGTCGCCCCAGCGAGAATCGTTGCGAATCCAACGTGATCAAAGATCGACCGCGACGCAGGAACCGGTACTGTGCAAACCGGCCAAGACGTATGCGTCGGCAATGTACCAATGAGCAAGAGATCGGCGACTTGTTCAAAAGTCGCCGTTGCGGCGAGCGCTATCGCGTTGTACCCGCGGTAGCGCAATTCCTGTTGCGTGATTGACGTAATCGAGGTGTCTATTGCGAAATCCAGCGCATGGGAACGACTCGATTGACGAGGTTTTCCGCGCCTCGCTAGCTGTTCAACCTCTGAAGTGGAAAACATGCTATTTCGACCGTCGAGCGACTGAACGCTGGTCAGTATTCCGCGGCTCACATACGCATAAATCGTCGACGGCTTCACACCGAGCCGCTTCGCCGCCTGGGCCGTGGACATGCGAGTCATAAACTGAAGCGTACACATATAGTTGATCAAAATCAACGTTGATCAAAATCAATGTTGACTGTGACAAGCCACGAGAGCACTATCAGTTGTATGACTACAGCCACCGCCACCGCCACCGCCCTCCTCTCTGTCGATTCGATTGCGACTCATCCCGCGGTTACTGCATCACCGGATGAGCCTCTTTCCACGGCAATACGCCGAATGCATGATCAACGGGTTGGCTCGGTATTGATTGTCGAAGGGCGAACACTTCTCGGCATCGTTACCGAACGCGACGTCCTTCGCCAGCTTGCCAAAGACGGGAGTATTGATTCGCCCTTGAGCGAAGTTATGAGTAGCCCTGTCGATGTCATTGACGCCAAAGAGGATGGGTCGACCGCGCTGAGGACAATGCGCGAACGCGGTTATCGACACGCCCCTGTCGTACATGGTGGTGAAGTTGTCGGCGTCATCTCGCTTCGAGACTTGATGCGAATTGCAAACATCACTTCACCATCGGACACTGTTCCCGAGGTCCCCCGTGGCCTTAAAGGTGTTGTCGTTTCAGAAACCGAAGTGGGTGACGTTCGCGGACGCGAAGGCTTCTATCACTATCGCCAATACTCAGCTACCGACCTCGCACGGAACAGAAGTCTCGAAGACGTTTGGCGTTTAATGATCGATGGTTCGCTGCCAACCACCCTCGCAGAACGAAACGCATTTACTGAAGAAGTGAACGCCATGCGCACCATTCCTGAACCAATCGCGCACCTGCTGCCATCGCTAGTGAACGGCGTTGGTCCGCTCGACGGCCTTCGCAGCGCGCTGTCCATGATCGGCGCACATGATCGAATGCGGCCTGTGCTCGATGCAAGCCCAGCTGAGCGCCGCCAGAACCTCCTCAGACTTTGTGCGGTAACTCCGGTCATCCTTTGCACACTGTACCGACTTGGGATTGCTCAAACACCCATTGATCCAAAACCCGGCTTGACGTATGCACAAAACTATTTATGGATGATGAACGGCGTGGAGGGGTCACCGCAACATGTTCGAGCCATTGAGCAGTACCTCGTGTCCACGATCGATCATGGATTCAACGCGTCAACATTTACCGCCCGCGTGATCGCGTCGACGGGGGCCGATTGCGCTGCAGCTGTTGTAGGTGGTGTCGCCTCTCTGTCGGGACCTTTGCACGGCGGAGCGCCAAGCCGAGCACTCGACCTTCTCGATGAGATCGGAACCGTTGATCGAATCGACGAAGTGGTGCGACCGAAGATTGAAAATGGGGAGCGGATCATGGGATTTGGTCATCCTGTCTACCGAACCGATGATCCCAGGTCGTTGATGTTGCGCGACATCGCAATTTCCCTCGGAGGTCCACTCGCTGAGCTCGGCGTGAAGGTGGAGCGCAGAATCGTGGAACTTCTCGCCGAGCTCAAACCTGGACGGGAGTTGTACACCAACGTCGAGTTCTTCGCAGGCGTAGTGATGGCAACTGTTGGCCTTTCCCCAGCCATGTTTACACCCACGTTTGCCTCGAGCCGAGTGATTGGATGGTCAGCCAACATCCTTGAGCAGGCGGCCGATTCAAAGATCATCCGACCAAGTGCCCGCTACGTGGGCCCACCCCCACCCCATCCAATTCCCGAGATTAGCTAGCCCGAACTGGTGCTGGAAACTCGATTCGCGAAACCAAATCTCATCGACACTGCATTGACCCGCTACCTTGCTGGGACGCAGGTAATCCGTCGGCCATCTACGTTCAGGGCGTACTCTCCTACCTCTGCTGCATTTCCGCACGGCAGCCCTCGCTCTCGGCAAGAAAGTTATATGTATGTAAGATACGTACGTGCCGAACAAAACCATCAGCGTTCCCGACGACGTCGTGCCGATCATTGACAGCCTGGATGTTCCATTCTCCACCTGGGTTGCCAATCAGCTCCGACATCACGCCGCCACCCATCCGGGGATGAGCCTCGCCCAGCAACTGTTGGCTGACGCTGAACTAGCGGGGACTAAACCTCCAAGCAAGGCTGCATCACTGAAAGCAATGACACGTATGGAGCGTTCTGCGCCATGGTGATCAGGGGCTCAGTGTACTGGATCGAACTAGACAAACGGAGGCCGTGCGTGGTCGTGTCTTCCGACGAAGTCCTCAGTGTGAAGGTGTGGCAGACCCACGTGGTGCCCGTCACATCGAACGTCGCCCGAGCGGGCCTGGCTGGCAATGTCTTTCTTCCCGCCAAATCGAGCGGGCTCCCACAGGACTCTGTGGCAATCCCCCTTGGCCTTGAACTGATTGATCGATCGTTACTCGGCAAGCAAGCCGGCCGCCTGCCGAAAATACTGATAGACGACATCGACGAAGGTCTCCGATCAATCCTCGGGATCTAAGGTCGGCTGAACGTGGCTGTTCTGCTGCTCAAAGGTGAGTCGATGTCATCAGCCCGGTAGACGCTGCTGAGCGACTTTCGTCTTAGGTTGCCGCGTGGCTCGATTCGAAATGCGTCGAGACGGCCTGATTCTGTTTTTGAGTCCCTGGGGCTAGGGTTCTTTATGAACCCGGGTGATACGTGCATTCGCAGGGAGGTCTGTCGCGGGCAACCGTGGTCGGCCATGGCCACCAACGTGATTGAGGACCGTGCGGACTTGCTGGCAGTCCACGTTCCCATTGGTGCCCGGTTCGGATTCGTTGACGATCACCCGCTCGGGATTCACTTCTGGCGCAACGCCACGGGATGGAGCGGTCAAGACATCGTTATGGCGCAACGACCCGGTGAGCGATACAGCATCTGGTTCTTCGGTGAGGTTGCCTACATCAACCTGCAGGACCCGCTCAGTCGAATTTCGGTTGGATTCGATACCTTCGATCACGAACTCGACATCATCGCCCTTCTGGATGGCACCTGGTCCCTCAAAGACGACGAGCAGCTCGAAGCGTCCGTCGAAACCGGCCGCTTCGATGCAAACCAGATCGACGAAATTCGACACGAAGGAGCGCGGATCGGTGCGATCCTAGATAACGGGAACACTTGGTGGACCCAACCCGGAGCCGACTTCCGCCACTGGACCGCACCCGCCTCCTTCTTGATCCCGGCGCTACCTTTGGATTGGCAATGGGCCACCTAGCTGTACGTCGCAATTCTTAAGCCGGAAATCTGATCCGCGATCTCGCCGCACTCACAACGTAGAGACACTTCCCTGGGATGAATGGGGACGCATGGCAGCCTCCTACGCGGGAGAAACCGGACCAGACTTCGACGAACTCATTGATGTCCTCGCAGCATCTTGCGCGAGTGATGACGAACTCGCCACCTAAGCGGTCGTTCAGAAGTCCTACGTGGCTTCCGGAACCCCAACGGTGTGTCAGACCAACAGCCCAGAGGGCCGGGCCAAGTGCGTTAACTAAGCACGCTTATCGATAATCAGCAAGCGCGCTTATTTCTTCCATGATGCGGGTGATGTCGTAATCCTTTGGGGTGTAGACCGCAGCAACACCGGCGGCCATCAACACCGCGCGATCCGCTTCGGGAATAATGCCGCCAATGATCACTGGCGCGTCCACACCAACAGCCGCTAAACAACGCATCACTTCGGGAACCAGTTCCATATGTGAACCGGAGAGTACTGAGAGCCCGATGACATGTGGATCCTCGTCGCGCGCCGCGGCAGCAATTTGTTCTGGGGAAAGGCGAATGCCTTGGTAGATAACTTCCATCCCAGCGTCACGCGCAGCGACTGCGATTTGTTCGGCACCGTTGGAATGCCCGTCGAGACCCGGCTTGGCTACTAACAACTTCGGCGGCCCACCAACACGGACTTTATTACGGGCGGCGATCGCTGAAAGGCCAGCACTGGAATGACCCCCTACTCCTCCAACGCCAGTTGGAGCACGAAACTCGCCGAAGATTTCACGCAAAGCCCCGGCCCATTCGCCCGTTGTGACGCCTGCATGGGCCGCGGCAATCGTGGAGACCATAATGTTCTCTGTGCCACGGGCAGCAACTCGCACCGCTTCGAGAGCCGCGGCCGCCGCGACTGAATCGCGATTGGCACGCCACGCTTGCACATCGGCGATCATGGCGGCTTCAACGGCTGAGTCTACGGTCAAAATATTGTCGGCACCACCGAGTGGGGAAGGAGCCGATTCAGTAAATCGGTTCACTCCAATCACGGCCAGGTCACCGCTCTCAATTCTACGGGTTCGTTCGGTATGTGAACGTACCAAACGAGCCTTCAGTTCACCTATTGCTTCGAAGGCCCCGCCGAGGGCCAGTACGTCATCAAGTTCGGCGCTGGCGGCGGCAATCATCTCGTTGACTTTGGCCTCAACCACCACTGAGCCTTCGAAGAGGTCGGGGTATTCGAGGAGATCGGTTTCAAACGCCAACACCTGCTGCATTCGCAACGACCACTGCTGATCCCACGGACGCGGCAAACCCAACGCTTCATTCCATGCAGGCAACTGCAACGCCCGGGCACGAGCATCACGAGACAGAGTCACCCCAAGCATCTCCAACACAATGCGTTGCACATTGTTCTCCGGCTGTGCCTCGGTTAGGCCAAGCGAATTCACTTGCAGTCCATAACGGAACCGACGTTGCTTGGGATCAGTAACTCCGTAGCGCTCGATACAAATGCGTTCCCACATTTGTCCGAAGGCCCGCATCTTGCACATCTCTTCAACGAAGCGTATGCCCGCATTTACGAAGAACGAGATGCGGGCAACCACATCTCCAAAATCCTCGGGCTTCACCTGACCCGAATCGCGCACCGCATCGAGCACGTCGATAGCCGTCGCCAACGCGTAGGCCAACTCTTGCGTAGGAGTAGCACCGGCCTCCTGCAAATGATAAGAACACACGTTAATCGGATTCCACTTCGGCAGGTGCTGCACCGTGTAGGAAATCATGTCCACAATCAGCCGACGTGAAGGCACTGGCGGATAGATGTACGTACCGCGTGACAGGTACTCCTTGACAATGTCGTTCTGGGTTGTGCCGGCCAGTCCGCGAGGGTCGACACCCTCGGTTTCCGCGTTGGCAATGTAGAGGCCCAGCATCCAAGCCGCCGGGGCATTGATCGTCATCGATGTGTTCATCTGATCAACCGGAATGCCATCAAGCAACGTACGCATATGACCAAGATGGGCAACGGGCACCCCAACTTTGCCGACCTCACCGCGAGCTTGGGGGGCATCAGGGTCGTAACCGGTTTGTGTCGGCAGGTCAAACGCAATCGATAGACCCGTTTGCCCCTTCGAAAGGTTGGTGCGATACAACTCATTCGAAGCGGTGGCCGTGGAATGCCCCGAATAGGTCCGCATCACCCAAGGCGCATCGGGGCGCGGCAGTGACGAGGAAACCGGTGCACCAGAACTATCAGCCATATTGCATTCTCTCCGCCGAACCTACATCGACGCCAACTGACGACAAAAGCATTGTGTGGTTGTTCGTCACCCAGCACAACACCAGTCGTTGAACAGTCATCCGCCACGGTCAACGGCAAACAGCGTCAAAACCCAGGCAAGAAGACGGGCAGGAAGACAGGCCAAAAGACGGGCAGGAAGACGGGCAGGAAGACGGGCAGGAAGACACCGGCACCTAACGCTTGGCAATGGGGGCGTACACCGCGTTCGTGAGCGAACACAAGGCATCGGCCGCCAGTTCAATCTCTAGACCACGTCGACCCGCGGAAACGAAAATGGTCTCGTGCAACATGGCATCTTCGTCGATCACGGTAGGCAGGGCCCTGCGCTGACCAAGTGGACTAATCCCACCCAGCACATACCCCGTTGTACGTTCAGCATCCAGCGCCTTGGCCATGTCGGCACGCTTTGCCCCTAACGCCGTTGCAACAGCCTTCAAATCCAGCTGAGTATCGACCGGAACCACACCCACCGCAAGTTCCCAGCGCCCGTTGCGCTCAACCGTCACCACCAAAGTCTTGTGAACCCGAGCAGCCTCAATCCCAAGGGCCTCGGAGGCCTCCAACCCGTATGACGCTGCGCCAGGATCGTGAGCATACTCGTGCAGTCGATGAACCACCTCGGCGTCGGCCACCACCAACGTCGCCGGGGTTCCCTTTCCACTCATGACCCCATTCTTGTCACCCAACAGCAAATCGGCAACCTTTCGGCAAGATAACCCCAGCTCAGCCATAACGGTGTGCGACGGTCCTCTCGACGTGGGATTCTTGATGGGTGATCCCGAACCGGGTTCACTGGTTGAGGAGACGTACACATGGCCGGTTGGTTAGCAATGATTGGCGGCGGCGAATGGAAGCCAGGGTGTGTTGGTTTTGACACCGACCTCCTCGCCCTCAGCGGCGGCACCGAAGTTGTTGTCCTCCCAACCGCCGCGGCCATGGAGGGACCCAACAACGCCCTCGCCAACGCCGAAAAACACTTCACTGCCCTCGGCGCCACAGTTATCCCCTGCCGGGTCCTCAGCCGTGCCGAAGCCGATGATCCCGAAAACGTCGCCATCGTGGCCAAAGCCAAATTCATCTACCTGTCCAGCGGCTCAGCCATGCACCTACGCTCCACCATGAAAGGCACCGCCGTATGGGAAGCGCTCGTCGCCTCCTGGCGCAACGGAGCCGTACTGGCCGCGTCGGCAGCCGGAGCCATGGCCCTAGGCGACCCCATGGTTGATCCCCGGGGAGGTGCTTTCACGCTAGGTCTCGGCCTGTTCCCTGGCCTCGCCGTAGTGCCTCAAGCCGAGGAATGGTCCAACGAACGCAAAGCCCGCACCATCAAAATGGCTGGCAAAACCACCACCCTGGCCCTCGTAGATCAACAAACCGCATTGCTACGCAGCCCCGAGGGCCGCTGGTCCATGGACGGAGCCGGCGACGTCTACATCGTGGCCGCTGGCGCCTACCTAAAAATCGACAACCTGCACCTTCGTATCCCGTAAGCCCGTTTGGTTGGCCCCGGATCCTCTATAGATACGCCATGAAACAAGGGTCCGTGGTAAAAACTCACATTTTGCGTGACCGTGACGGATTTGTGCCAGGTTGCGGATTGAGACCGGTGTTATTTCTCCAACGTGGCACTCCAACCGCATCGGCTTGAGTCGTTTGCAGGATTACCTGTTGAGCCACGCACTAAGTAACCCAGTCCCGCGGCAAGCATTGTGCCCAGAGGTTCGGTCTGAGGACCGTCGGTGGGAAAGAAGTCGCCTACTGAGCTAACGAAGATTATTGGCCCCAGGAAGCAAATGCCGCACAAAATGCCCACCGCCCTAGTCCGAAGACCGAGAGGTGGGCAACTCTGCAGACGGGTAACTCAGGATTCGGTGATGGTCACCGATTCGATGGTCACAGGAACGAGCGGACGATCGCCAGCGCCAGTCTTGACCTTCTCCATAGCGTCGAGAACATCGAGGCCCTTGACGATCTTGCCGAACAGAGCGTAAGCCGGTGGCAGACGAACACCCGAAGGGCCAGAAATCAGGAAGAACTGGCTGCCATTGGTGTTGGGGCCAGCGTTGGCCATAGCGACCGAGCCAACTTCGTAACGGCCAGGCTTTGGCAATTCGTCTTCAAACTTGTAACCCGGGCCGCCCATACCGGTGCCCTGAGGATCGCCACCCTGGCAAACAAAGCCCTGAATAATGCGGTGAAAGCTGATGCCCTCGAAGTAGTGATAGCGAGCCAAGAACACAAAGTTGTTCACGGTCTTGGGTGCACCAATGGGGTCAAGGGCGATAACCATTTCGCCCATCGACGTCACCATGGTGGCCGAATAGGTCTTAGCCGGATCGATGCACATAGGGATCGGGCCTTGAAACTTTTGCGTCTTAGGGCTTGAACCGTCGGCTGCTGGACATTCAGGAGTGGACATTTTTTGGAACCTTTTCAGAAAAGACATGGGAATTGGGCAGGGAAAACTTACGGGCCAATTGTGGTGGTTGAAACTGCATCGGGATTCAACGCCGGAATCCGGGCCTTGCGCTCATTCACCGCAACAATACGAATCTTGTCGATCGTGACAACTTCAGTCGGCGGAAACTCCACGCCTTCCGCTGTTGGGGCCTTGCCCAGCGCATCAATGGCCTTTACGGCATCGACACCCTTATTGACCCGGCCAAACAACGTGAACGACGCCGGCAACTGCAAGCCAAGATCACCAGAAACCATAAAAAACTGGCTGCCATTGGTACTGGGACCGGAGTTCGCCATGGCTACAGAACCAAGTGGATAACCAGCAACTGCGGGCAGCTCGTCGGCAAAGGTAAAGCCCGGCCCACCAGAACCGTTCCCTTGTGGATCGCCACCTTGCACAATGAACCCGGGCACGATGCGGTGGAAGGTCAAACCGTCATAAAACTTGTGACGGGCCAAGAACACAAACGCATTCACCGCAACTGGCGTGTCCCTGGCATTGAGCACAATGCGAATCTCACCCTGCTTGGTCGAGATCACCGCAGAGTACGAAGCCTTGGGATCCAAACACTGCGGAGGTGCCGACGAGAACTGCGTAATTCGCTCACCCGAACCGTCAAGCGGAGCACACGGCGAAGCTCCCGGCACAGTTACCGGAACGGCGGTGGTAGCTGGCGTAACCGTGGTGGTGGACGAATCAATCGCTCCAACCAAGGTGCTTCCGGTGACGGTGTCAAGCGCAGCCAGTGGCGGAACCGAGTTATCGGAACCCAAGGCTGGAAGAGTCGTGTCGGTAACCGTGTCTGGCAAAACCGTGGTCGTTGCATTCAAGGGAGTGGAATCCCCGGATTGATCCGACGTGGTGATGACCTTCGTCTTGGGAGCAACGCCAAGCGGTGTCTTGTCACGATAGTTGTACGCAGCCGCCGACACACCAACGCCGAGAACAGCAACCAGTACTCCGCTCAAAATCGCTGAGCGTCGAATCGAAGAACGTTGAGCCACTCCGACAGGCTACTTCGTGTTGACCGAAAATCCTGGCGTAAGGACTCTGATGAACATCGGCGGCGAACGTGGAGAACAACGTGGTGAAGGAACTCCAAAGCGCGACGGATCACTTACCTCGGTAAAGTCTTCAAACGTGTGAGTTTTGCCTCATCGAGCAGCCCGTATCGCCAACAGAGGACCCCCGGCGTTCGCTACGGCGCCTACACTTGTACAGTCCTTCGGCGGAATCGGAAGAACTAGTCAATCGTGCCTCGCCACCAACCCGTTTCGCCCGTTCGAGAGTCCTCGATGCCCATGACCTCCCGCTCCCGTAAAGCCGCCATCACCGCGACGATTCTTGGCGTGGTTTTTTCTAGCTGGGTCGGAACGGCACGAACCTCCAACGCTCAAGACAACCCCGACGGACTCGCCGCAGTAGTCACCGCACCACCTCCCCCGGCTACGCAACCGCTCGCTACGGTGCCACCAGTAACTGTCACTCCAGTCGCTACGGCACCTCTGCCAGTACCGGTCCCGGCAACCGCCCCGACAGCGTCGGTTACTCCCGCGCCTACGCCAACAGCGGTTCCCCCAATCCCGGCAGCAACTGGGGCACCCACCGGCCCCGAACCCGTTATCGCCGCTGGCGCCACCAGTACCGCAGTACCAATCGCCACGGTCGTGGTGGCCAACCCTGCGAACACCGTGGTCGACGGATCAACCACATCCTCGTCATCGTCTTCAACGACAAGCAGCAGTTCCACGGTGCTCACGCCAACCGCTTTGGGCGACTCCTCGGAGGAAGCAGTCCCCATTGAGGAAGCTCCCAACGCGCTGTTGCCACCGTTGCCACCGGGAAAGTTTGTTCCACTACGCGATACCAACATCGAAGCGCTGTTGCTCAAACTTTCAAAAGAAAAGCGGGCTTCAGTCCTGCTGTTTCAGCAAAAAGCCGACGAAGCCCAAGCACGCGTCGCCGTTGTTCTTGAAGAAATCCAAGACCTTCAAGACCGCCAAGACCAACTTCGTTCTGATCAAGACGTACTGCGGGCCAAAGTCGAGAAGAGCGCGATCGTTATCCGTGCGCGAGCCCTGGCGATCTATGCCGGTGCTGGACTCAACGAAATCGATCTCATTCTTCGCAGCGAAGACCCCACCATTTTGGTTCGCCGAGTTGAGCTCATCAACCAAGCCCAACGTGAAGAAGCAAAAGCGGTGTTGGCATTTCGCGGCGACTCCGAAGCGTTGCAGCAAAGCCTCGAAGAAGTAGAAAAACTCGCCAACCAAAAAACGCAAAATCTTGAACAGCTACAAAACGATCAGGCCGCCCTTGGTACTGCGCTTGAAAAGGCCCAAGAAGATTTGCGTTCCGTACTCAGCGGCTATCAAATTGCCCTCAACGGCTGGGTGTTCCCCGTAGAGCCACCGTTCAGTTTCGTCGACACCTTTGGCGCACCTCGAATGACCGGCACCAAGTACGCGCACACCCACCAAGGAACCGACATCTTCGGCGCCCAAGGCAGTCCCCTTCATGCGGTACAACGTGGGGTCATTCTCAAAAAAGGCACCGGAGTTTTAGGTGGCAACAAACTGTGGCTCAAGAGCGCGGTCGACGGCACCGAATATTACTATGCGCACTTAGATGCGTTCGTCGAGGGTGTAGAAAACGGCACCGTTGTTGAAGCTGGACAGGTGATTGGATTCCTGGGAAGAACCGGCAACGCCATCACCACACCACCTCACCTCCACTTTGAAATCCACCCGGAAAACGGCAGTGTCGTCGCCAATCCGTTCCCCACACTCGACGCCGTCCGCAAAGCCGATGGCACCGCATTCATCCAGGCACAACAAGCCGGTTTCCGATCACCTGCGGACGTAACGGCCACCACCATTGCGGGGCAAGATCGAATGATCCGAGCTGGCGTGGGCGTGAGCCGCGAATTTGTCATTGGGGACGTGTACTCACCGATTCCCCTCAGCACGCTTCCGCCCGGTGTCAAAACTCCAGAACCCCAAGTTCGACCCGCACCAAACCCGTAGGGCTCTCTCGCGAGGGTTCTTTTCGGCCTTCAGCTTTTGGTGTGCGAGTTTTTTGGATGCCAGTTTTTCGGGATATCGGGTCCGCTCGATTTTGTTTCAAACTCTGGACGAACCACTGATCACCCCGACTAAGGTCTTCGCCTCGTGGCCTTGATTGTGCAAAAGTTTGGCGGCTCTTCGGTCTCCGATCCCGAACGTATTCGTAAAGTTGCCGACAACGTGGCTCGAACCGTGAAGCGCGGCCATCAAGTGGTTGTCGTCGTGTCCGCCATGGGCAAAACCACCGACGACCTGATTCGCCTGGCCAACGCCGTGCTCACCAACGAATCCGGCCCAGTGGAAAAGGCCACCAAAAAGGGTGACGTTCCCCTCAAGGGCGACAACCGTGAAATGGACATGCTTCTCACCACGGGCGAACGGATCTCCGCTGCGCTCGTAGCCATGGCCATCGACGACCTTGGCGTGCCTTCGGCTTCGTTTACCGGTTCCCAGGCCGGAATTCTCACCGACACCCAACACGGGCGAGCCAAAATTCTTGAGGTAAAAGCCGACCGTTTGAAAGCGGCATTGGCTGCGGGCATGGTCCCTGTCGTTGCCGGATTCCAAGGCATGTCCACCGATCGAGACATCACCACGCTGGGCCGCGGCGGATCTGACACCACGGCCGTTGCCGTTGCTGCTGCGCTCGGTGCCGATTCGTGCGAGATCTATACCGACGTAACCGGGGTGTTCACCGCTGATCCACGAGTCGCCCCCAAAGCGCATCGCATGGCTCGGGTGTCGTTCGAAGAAATGTTGGAAATGGCCGGTTCCGGTTCAGGCGTTGTTGCGCTTCGGGCCGTGGAGTACGCCAGTAATCACCATGTGCAATTACACGTCCGGTCCAGTTTCACCTGGGAACCGGGAACCATCATCGATGAGGAGAGCAACATGGAGCAGGCCATCGTTTCTGGCATCACCCATGACACGTCGGAAGCCAAAATCACCATTGGCGCAGTGCCCGATCGTCCTGGCGTTTCGGCCGCCATTTTCCGCCCCTTGGCTGATCGCCGAGTCAACGTCGACATGATCGTGCAAAACACCGGTACCGACGGGAAGACCGACATTTCCTTCACCGTCCCCAAATCAGATCTGCCCGCGGCCCTGGAAGTGTGCAACGCCGTTTCGGCTGACATCGGTGCAGCTTCAGTCACCTCGCAAACCAACATCGCTCGGGTGTCGCTCGTTGGCGCCGGTATGCGCACCAACCCCGGCGTATCGGCCACCATGTTCGAAACCCTGGCCAACGCAGGTGTGAACATCGAGATGATCTCCACCTCAACCATCCGCCTGTCATGTGTGATCGCAGCCGACCACGTAGAAACCGCGGTGCAAGCACTTCACACCGCTTTCGGTCTCGACGCTGCATAAGTTCGCGGTTCCTTGAAACCTGGTTTTTTCTGGATTCGATGGTTCAGGTCACACCAAATGTCGCCCACTAGTGCAGGGAAACGTAAGTCATTGCGTAGTGTTTTGACCTCAGTTGCCAGCACCAACAAGGCAAGTATCACCAGGACACGACGCAATGATTTACGCGCACATGCGTTAATGCTTTTTCCTGCAGTGGCACTGAGAAAAGGCCTTAGTGGGCGAAATTTCAGTTTCGACCGGTAAAGAGGATTTGAGTACCGCCCCCTAAGAAGAGCCATCGTCAAGATTGACGAAATTCCTGGCAGTTTGTGGGTCCTCACGCGCGACAATTGAGGGTCCCCTTAAGGAGTTCGTCATGCGCATTGGAATTGTTGGAGCAACGGGAATGGTCGGCGAGGCCATGCGAGCGATTCTCGAAGAGCGCAAGTTCCCGGCCACGTCGGTTCGGTTCTTTGCTTCGGCTCGTTCCGCCGGACGCAAGATCCCCTTCAACGGTGTTGACATCGTGGTTGAAGACGCTGATACCGCTGATTGCTCCGGTCTCGATGTAGCGATATTTTCCGCTGGAGCTTCGACCTCGAAGGCACTTGCCCCGAAGTTTGCTGCCGCTGGGGCGATCGTCGTCGACAATTCCTCGGCCTGGCGCATGGATCCAGAGGTTCCGCTCGTGGTCTCCGAAGTGAACCCGCACGCCATTGACCGGGCCATGAACGGTAACGGGAAAGGCATCATTGCCAACCCCAACTGCACGACCATGGCCGCCATGCCCGTGCTCAAGCCGCTGCACGTTGAAGCAGGGTTGATCAAGCTCATCACTGCCACCTACCAGGCCGTATCCGGTGGAGGGGTTGCTGGGGTTGCGGAACTTGAAGGCCAAGTGGCCAAGATTGGTGACGAATCAGCCAAACTCGCCGTCTCGGGTGATGCAGTGGAAATGTACCCGCCGGCCAAGTTTGTGAAGCCCATTGCCTTCAACGTGCTCCCCTATGCGGGAGCGTACGCAACCGATTCGGTCGAGGGCGACGAAGGCTGGACCGATGAGGAACTGAAACTCCGCAATGAGAGCCGGAAAATCTTGGAGATTCCTGATCTCAAAGTTGCGGGCACCTGCGTGCGAGTTCCCGTTTACACCGGACACTCGCTGTCAATCCACGCCGAGTTCTCCCGTGAAATTTCGGTGGCTCGTGCCATTGAGTTGTTGGGCACCGCACCTGGTGTTGAACTGATGGACGTACCCACTCCGCTCGATGCCGCCGGCAAAGACCCAGCGTACGTAGGCCGTATTCGCAAAGACCCCACCGCCGATCACGGCCTGGTGCTGTTCGTCTCCAACGACAACCTCCGCAAAGGCGCCGCCCTCAACGCCGTCCAAATCGCCGAACTAGTAGCCGCCAAACTCTCCTCAAGGTAAGACACCCTCCCTGTTACAGGCAGGTGCAAGGAGCTGTTTTGCAGCGCGGGCAGCCTTGCGCGTAGCGGGTGATGGCTTCCTCTATTGACAGGTCAAGCTGGTTGGCGAGAGAGGCAACCCAGGCGACGACGTCGGCCAGTTCGTGGAGTTGCTCTTCGCGGGTGCCTTTGCGAGCAGCTTTCGCTAACTCGCCGACTTCTTCGCACAGCCACGCCACCGTTGCTGCTTGACCGCGGGCTCGATCCCGGGTTCCATAGGTGGCTTCGATTAGTTCTTGGAACTCGGCAAAGGTTGTCACGGCAACCATGGTGACAGACACCAGCAACCGAATGGCGCGTCTCGGTTCGACCTTCAAACGCGCGGCGAGAGGTCCTTAACAACGACCCTTTGACGGCTTGGTATGCGCGCAGATGAAATGCAAACGACCGGCCCTTGAAGGAGCCGGTCGTTTGAAAATCGGGTGGAGCAAAAAGCTGAACCCAAAACTAAGCGGCGGCAACCTCAACGGTGATGGCAAACAGCACGTCGGAGTGCAGCTTTACGTTGACCGAGTGGGTGCCGACGGTCTTGATGGCGTCGGTGATGTGCACGGTGCGGGTTTCGAGCTCAACGGAGGTTTGGGCCTTTACGGCTTCAACGATCTGCGCAGCGGAAACGGAACCGAACAACTTGCCATCGTGGGCTTTAGCCGAAATGTTGATCGGCGTAGCTACCAAGGCACGAGCGATGGTCTCGCCAGCAGCACGGTCCTTAGCGTCACGAAGATCGCGGGATTTACGCATCTTGGCGGCTTGCTCAACCGTGCCAGCAGCAGCGGGCATAGCGAGCTTGCGGGGCACTAAGAAGTTCCGGATGTAGCCATCGGAAGCCTCGACGATGTCGCCGCGCTTTCCCAGACCAGTTACATCAGCACGAAGAATAACTTGCGGCATGATTACGCCTCCACTTCTTCAGCGTCATCATCGTCGTCACCGGCATCGGCTGCTGTGTCTTCGTTGACATCGGCGCCATTCGCTGGAGCATCCTTGTCGCGACGTGGACCACGACCACCACGGGGGCCACGACCTTCGCTTACCGTGCGAGTTGCATAAGGCAACAGCGCTAGTTCACGGGCTGTTTTGATGGCCACAGCAATGTCACGCTGCATCTGGACCGAAAGGCCAGAAACGCGACGGCTACGGATCTTGCCGCGATCAGACATGAACTTGCGAAGCATGTTGATGTCTTTGTAGTCAACGAATGCGCCCTCACGGACGATCATGACCTTCTTTTTACCTGGACGACGCTTGTCATCTTTGATGATCCGCTTGGAATTGGTATTCGTACCGCGGTCTCTGTCGTTGTTACGTCCCATTAGAAGGGCTCCTCATCGTATTCGTATCCACCGGCCGGTTCCGCATTGGCAGCGGGGGCAGAGGCTGGGCGGCTTTGGGTACTTGGTCCGCTATTGCGGGGGCCTCCATCGGAGGGTGCATCGCCAGTGCGACGCTCATTGCGGGTAACCGTGGCCGACGCATAACGCAGGCTTGGTCCAACTTCATCAGCAACAATGTCGACGACGGTCTTTTTTTCTCCGTCGGCGGTTTCCCATGAGCGTTGCTCTAGGCGACCAGACACCAGCACGCGAGTGCCTTTGTGGAGTGACTCTGCAGCATTTTCCGCAAGTTCACGCCAGGTGACGACGTTGAAAAATGAGACGGCTTCTTCCCATTCGTTGGTTTGGCGGTTCTGCCAGCGGCGGTTTACAGCAATGCCAAAGGTGGCGGTTGCTTGACCGCTTGCGGTGAAACGCAGCTCCGGGTCACGGGTTACGTTACCCATGATGGTGATGTTGTTTCCCGACATGGCTGGGCTCAGTCGCGATCGCGACCGCCACCGGATGCAATTTCATCCAATGGTGGTGGTTGGTCGAGTGAGCGTCCGGCGCCAGCGGCTGGAACCAGGATGATCTTGTGGCGAAGAATTTCATCGGCCAAGAACAACTGACGATCAAGTTCTTTGATCTCGGTTGGCTCTGCGGTGAATTCGATCAGCGTGTAATAGCCGTCGGTCTTCTTTTCGATCTCGTAGGCAAGCTTGCGCCGGCCCCACTTCTCGGTGCGCCCAAGGGTGCCGTTGAACTTGGTGGTGATCATGGTGGAAGTACGTTTCAGAACGCTCTGAACAACTTCATCGTCAAGCGTCGAATCGACGATGACCATTACTTCATAGGGCCTAGGGGCCAAGGTATTACCTCCCTCTGGTCCCGCTCTTTCGAGTGGGGCACCGGACGGTCCGATGCAGGGCCTCGCCAACGTTTTCGATCGAAGCTGATCTCTGCTGGAGTACTGCCTTGCGGCTCAGCAAAGACACAGGCGGACCGGCGTTAAGAGGAGTCGCTAATAGTACTCGGTCAGTACACCTACTGATTCCACCCGATTTTCCCGAGAACACACACCTTTTGATAACGAGAACAGCCATTTTTTGCCGACGTGAAAAGCCATTTTGTGGATATGAGCGAAGAGCTTGGCCACGTCGGCATCGAAGGGTTGGTCTTCTCCTCGCTTGGCTACCAGCTTCCGCCGCCACCACCACCTCCGCCGCCTCCGCTGGAACCGCCCGAAAATCCGGAGCCTCCGCCAGAGTTGGTTGGGGTTGGGGTGCTGGTCAGGTTCGTTGAAGCTTTGCGGTCAAAATCATTGATTCGACCACCGAAAATCACCGGACTCATTGGTCCGTGCCCTCGGTACCAGCCCGTCTCAGGAAGCGAGGTGAGGTCTTCGAAGCGTTTTGACCATTGTTTGGTGATACCGAATCCAACGGCGTAGGGCAGGAAATCAATGAAGAGCTTTGCCCGTTCGGCGTGTTCAAGTCGTGGTTCTCCAGCGAGAAGGAATCTCCGGAAACCCTGTGTGCGGGCCAACATGGCCGACCCAGCACTTGACCTGGCCGGGGCAGCTTGGGCGACCACCAGGATAAGAGCGCCGAGCGCGAACAAGCCAACAGCGATACCGTGTCCGACGTGCAGGAACAGCGACGCAATGCCGAGCACGATGGCCAAACCCCCTGGGGCAGCGGCTTTAGCTTTAACCGTGGTGGGATTGCCGGTAGTCCATTTATGGGTGGTGATTTCCTGGGTAATCCGGCCCACGAAGGCTGCGTACTTGGAAGCGAACGTGTCGTCGAGATCCGACAACCGAACCTCTGCACCCGACGCAAACAGATCGTTCAGCAGCTGAATTTCGTAGTCGTGGAGCGGTGGGTTTTTGCGGCTGTTGAAGCTAGGAACCATGCCGTTGCCATTACCGGGGCTTTGCGCTAGCGCAGATGTGCCAAGAGATGTGCCAAGAGGGGTGCGGTGAAGACGCCAGGTGTCTGGTTCCTCATTGATAATCAAATAGCCACGAGAAGCCAAGTCGATGATCGTCGCCGTCATGTGTTCCTTCGTTCCGCCCAGCTTTTCCAGCGCGCCGAGCAACGCTGGTCGGGCGTTTTCGGGGGGACCAAACTCCACGGGCCCTTCCCGTTTGTCGGCTCGTCGGATGGGTCTATCAACTGCCGTTCCTTCTTCCCCTTGGGATGCAGAAAGGGCCAATCCTGCAAAGGCACGGTCTCGTCCAGCACGGGACAGTTTGGGCACGACGGCGATAGCCCCACCCAAAAAGGCCAGGATGCCCAGGTACGAACTTTTCAGTAGTTTCACGAGCCCGCTGTCCTCAACGACAATCAACGGGTTGATTGTCAAGGAGTTCAGAGCACTGCCAACGACCACCGTGATGGCATCGCCTGCGGGCAACGAGGACAGGTTGAAGGTTGCCTCTTGGCCGCTCGGAGTTCCGTCACACGGGGTCTTGGATCCGACGTACCCAGTGAAACAGGCAATCCGGGTGATGTTGGCGGGGAGCTTCACCGTTACTTTGGCAACGTCGATCGGTTGACGCCAAGAGTTCCCAATGCCGTTCCAGTAGAGCTCATCGTGTGCGGGGTTGTCGGGTTCGTCTTTTTCAAACCGGGTGGCGACGGCCTTGACCAGGTAGCGAACGGTATACGTATGGGTTCCTCGGACGATTTCATTGGGGTCACCCACCCGAATCCGCAGAATTTTTTCAGGGTCGGAGCCTGTTCGTTTCATGCTGATTTGTGATGGAGTGCTCGCATCGGCTTCCACCGTGACGTCAGAAATTGGGTATTGGCGATACGTTGCTTTCCCTCCATCCGACGAGATGTTTTGGGTTTCCGGGATGAACCGTTCGATGCCGTGGCGGTTGGGTTCTTGGAATTCTTGGGTGATGGTTTCCGTAACGATCATGTCGCCGTTGGCCTGCACGTCGAGGACGGTCTCAAAGCGTTTTGTGCGGTCGCCAAAAGCTTGGAGCTCGCCTTGAGTTCGGATTTGAGCCGCACTGGACAAAGGTGCGAGTACCGCTAAAGCGCAGAGGGTGAGGCCGGCTAGGGCTGAGGTTCGTCGCACAAGCGATTGTGCTTTGACAACTTGGTTGCTTCGACGGCTTCGCATGGCTCGAAGCGTACTGACTCAACGGCGCCAACCCAAGAAAACGCCCTCCCGCGGCCGAATGGGCTTGCCGGTCGCAAAGCTGCACCGCGAGTCCGGGTGACCCAGTCGGCCCCGCCTCGTTTTGATGCTGCGCCCGAATGCAAACGATCCCCGACGAAGCCGGGGATCGTTGTTCGTACAACCCTTCCCTACCGGCAGCGAACTGCCGGAGGGTGCTTAGCGACTGCTGCCGTACAGCGCAATGAGGAGATCGTCGGTGTCGGCGAAGAGTTCTTCGTCGAGGTCTGCGCCGGTGAACTCCACCAGGGCGTTCGTGAGCTCAGAGGAGGCGGCATAGCTTTCGGCGGCACTGGGGAAGGCTCCGGAGCGCACGTCGGCAGCGTAGGCGGCAACCGCGTCTTGGGCAGCAAGACCAAGCTCTGCATACTTACGAACGAACTTGGGGGCCAAGCGATCATCAAGCCCGAGCAGGTCATGCCAAACCAGAACTTGACCGTCGCAGTGGGGGCCGGCGCCAATTCCGATGGTAGGGATGTTGATCGATTCGGTGACGACACGGGCTAGGGCATCGGGGATGGCTTCGAGCACGATGGCAAAGCAACCGGCAGCTTCGAGGGCTTTAGCGTCGGAGATGAGTTGTTCGGCGGCGGCAACTTGGCGGCCCTGCACTTTAAATCCGCCCATAGAGTTGACCGATTGCGGAGTGAGGCCGATATGACCCATAACGGGAATTTCGGCGTCGAGGATCGCTTGAATAACCGGGAGACGCTTGCGGCCACCTTCGAGCTTCACGCAGGTGGCACCAGCTCGCATCAACAGTGCAGCGTTGCGGACGGCGTCGTCGGTGGAGAGGTGGTAGCTCATCCAGGGCAGGTCACCCACGATGAGCGGACGGTCTTTGGTGCAGCCGCTGGCCTCAGAAACGTTCAGTCCACGAGTGACTGCGGCCGTGTGGTGGGCCATGTCTTGGGTGGTTACTTGCAGTGTGTCGTCGTAACCGAGGACGACCATGGCCAACGAGTCACCGACGAGGATCATGTCGGCACCGGCGCGGTGAGCGATTTTCGCGCTGGGTGCGTCATACGCGGTGACCATAACGAGGCGAGGGTTCGTGCCCTTTGCGCCGCTCTTGTTAGCCATGATGGCCGGGGCAGTGATGCGGCGGGGGGCACGGGCGGGCTTACCGGCAACTACCGGCACAAGCATCGGGGCGGGTATCGGCGTGGCCGAGGAAGATGATGCAGTGTTCATGGCGAACACGTCCTTTCTCACGTCCAGTGCCAACATGGCTACCGGCGTCTGCTCATGCTAACTACATCGCAGACCTTTGTCATTCCCACACATGACAAATGTCTCCATAGCCACACTGATCTGGTCAGATCAGTGTGCCTACTACGTCGATAAGGCGGTCGAGTTCTTCGGTGGTGTTGTAAATGTGGGGGGTGGCTCGAACGACACTGCTTTGACCCTTCGCTCCCATATCGAGGCGGGAGAACGCCGCGATCGATGCGTTGATGGTGATATTGGCAGCGTTGGCCGATTCGACGACGACGCCGGCATCGACCCCCGGCACACGCCACGTAACAATGGCGCTTCGTTCGCCGTTGCCATCGAGCACGGTGGCTCCGGTCGCAGCTAGACCTGAGCGGAGATATTCTGAGAGAAGGACCAGGCGGTTTCGAACGTTCTGTATACCTAGGGTTTCGAGTTCTCTCAGCGCATTAGCAAATCCCACTCGTGCCGCCACGCACGTCTCAAACTCTTCGAAGCGCCGAGCACCTGAGACCAGTGAGTAGTCATAGGCGTCGATCCAGTTACCCGAGATACCGTCAAGCCCTGGTGGATCGCAACGTTCGGCGAGTGAATCGCGGACGTAGAGCAACCCGGTTCCTCTGGGGCCTCGGAGCCACTTACGCCCGGTCGAAGTGAGTACATCA
>JAYTWN010000241.1:0-4151 GCA_043743435.1 Acidimicrobiia bacterium | reverse complement strand
CCGAAGCGGGTGGCCACGATGAGCCGTTGAGCGTTGCCGACGTCGAAGCTCGTGGCTTGGTTGCACCGAAGTTGTGGAACCAAGTATGTTCCGCAGCGTTGGCCATTTTCGAACGGGGTTCAGCACGTGCCCAGGCCGCTGGTCTCATTCTTGCCGACACAAAATACGAATTCGGTCTCGCTCCCGATGGCACCTTGTTGTTGATTGATGAGGTGCACACCCCAGACAGTTCACGGTTCTGGGAGGGTGCTAGCTACGAGGCTCGTCTAGGCGCTGGACAGGAACCCGAAAGTATGGATAAAGAGATTGTTCGCCGGGCCTATGCCGATTTGGGTTACCGGGGCGACGGCCCAACCCCGATGCTTGATCCCAGAGTTTGGACTGCCGCAGCAATGGGTTATCAGCGCGCCTATGAACTGTTGACTGGCCGTGCTTTCGTCGCCGCCGAGCAACCTGCTACTGAAAGAATCAGTCGTTCACTGCAGCGCGCTGGCTTTCTCCCGTCTCCTCCCATGTCGGCCCGCCCAAGTTCTTTAAACCCAAGTTCTCTAAACCCAAGCAAGGACCTGTAGTCATGTGCGGCATACTCGGACTCACTCTGCCTGAGGGCGGCGATCCCCACGCCGCGGCTCGTCACAGTTTCTTTGGTTTGTTCGCTCTTCAGCATCGAGGCCAAGAGGGTGCAGGGTTAGCCACGGCCGATGGGACCGGAGCACGGCTGCATAAGGACACCGGGTTGGTAACGCAGTTACTCACCGAGGATCGGCTCCGTCAACTTCCGGGCCGCCACGCCATTGGCCACACGCGATACTCAACCACCGGCTCATCGGTCGCTCGGAACGCACAGCCATTTTTGGTCGAGACCCGTCACGGACCGCTCGGTTTAGTGCATAACGGCAATCTCACCAATGCCGGCGAGCTACGCGAAGAGCTGCTTGACCGTGGATTCCCGCTTGCGGCGACTTCGGACAGTGAAGTGATTTTGTTGATGTTGGCCAGTGCCGGGGGCAGCACCTGGGAGGCGCGTATCGAGCGGACCATGCCCTCGTGGAAGGGCGCGTTCTCACTCGTGGTTTTGGCCTCCGATGGCATCATTGCCGTGCGCGATCCTTGGGGTTTCCGTCCGCTTTCCATTGGCCGTATGCCCAATGGTGGATGGATGGCTGCATCAGAAACCTGCGCGCTTACGACCTTAGGTTGTACAGAAATTCGTGAAGTTGAACCGGGCGAGATTGTGTCGATGAGCGGAGACACCATCAGTTCAACACACTCCTCCATTCGCGTTCCCGCGCTTGCCCGTTGTTCGTTTGAGCACGTGTATTTTTCTCGCCCGGATAGCAACTGGGATTCCACCAGCGTCCATCACGTCCGTCAACGGCTTGGTGAATTGTTGGCGGAGGAGAGTGGTGTTGAAGCCGATGTCGTGGTCCCGGTTCCTGATTCGTCTATCCCGGCAGCCATTGGCTATTCGCGCTTCTCCGGCATCCCGGTCAATGACGGGTTCATCAAAAACCGTTACATCGGGCGTACCTTCATTGAACCCACGCAAGCTATGCGTGAACAGGGTGTGGCCATGAAGTTCAATGTGCTTGCCGAAAACTTGGTAGGCCGAAGGGTCATCATGATTGACGACTCCATCGTACGGGGAACTACAGCGGGTCCTCTCGTCAAGATGTTGCGCGATGCCGGTGCCACCGAAGTTCACGTGCGTATTACGTGTCCTCCCATTGCCCATCCGTGCCATATGGGGCTTGATATGGGTACCTATGATGAGTTGATTTCTCATCGGGTTCAGCCATCGGAGTTGGGCAAGTTGATTGGCGCCGATTCGCTGGCATTCCTGTCGCTCGATTCGCTCATGAAGGCCATTGGTCGCGATGACGGTTACTGCAACGCCTGTTTCACCGGGGCCTATCCCGTTCCGGTTCCGGTCACAATCGGCCGAACCAAAGAGTCCTTTGAAGGAGTCCTCCGATGAGTGCGACACAAGCCGTTTCCGCTGCCTCAAACATTGGAGACCCGCGAAAGCGCAATGTTTTGGTCATCGGTTCTGGTGGTCGCGAGCATGCGTTGGCGTGGGCGGCTAGTCGTTCACCGCTGTGTGGCGATCTTGTTGTCGCTCCCGGCAACGGTGGAACACCAGGTCGACGTGAACCAGTTCAAGTCGATAACCCAGAAGCGGTCTGCGCGCTGGCGAAACGTTTGGGTTCGGATTTGGTCATCGTGGGCCCCGACGCGGCGATTGCTGCTGGAGTGATCGATGCACTCACGGCTGCGGGCATCCGGGCATTCGGTCCCAGCCAGGCCGCTTCGCAGTTGGAGTGGTCCAAGGTTGCGGCCCGCCAATTCTGCGAACGAAACGGCATTACATCACCTACGTCGGCCAGCTTTGACGCCACGGAGCTTGATGTTGCGATCGGTTATGTCCAGGCAGCAGGCGTACCTATGGTCGTCAAGGCCGATGGTCTGGCTGCGGGCAAGGGGGTTGTCGTTGCCTCGACGGTTGAGGAAACCATCGCCGCCATCCGCGACATGTTGGTCGGCGGGGCTCACGGTGCGGCAGGGAATCGTGTCGTACTTGAAGAAGTATTGACTGGCGAAGAGGTTTCGTTGTTGGCCTTCTGCGATGGAACCACTGTTTCGGTCATGCCACCGGCACAGGATCACAAGACCATTGGTGAAGGAGATCGCGGGGCCAACACGGGAGGTATGGGCGCATACGCTCCGGCACCGATTTGTTCGCCGGCACTTGTCGCTGAACTCGCCCAGTCGGTATTACAAAAGGCTGTGACGGCTTCGGCTGCGGAGGGACGTCCCTTTGTTGGCGTGCTGTATGCCGGGTTGATGTTCACCCCAGCGGGGCCAAGGGTCTTGGAGTTCAACTGCCGATTCGGTGATCCTGAGGCGCAGGTGTTGTTGCCGCTTTTGGAAACTGATCTGCTCGAAGTGGTTGATGCCTGCATTGATGGTCGCCTGGCCGATTTGGCGGTGCAATGGAATCCCGGCGCCGCGTGCACAGTGGTGTTGGCTACTCCTGGCTACCCCGCGGCTCCCGTTACCGGCGGGGTGATTACTGGTGAGTTCGATGAGTGGGCGGCCACGTTCGCCGCACCGGTTGGCCGTTCAGTGTTGTTTCATGCTGGGACCGATCGCAGCGAAGATGGCAGCCTCAGGACAACGGGTGGCCGAGTATTCGCCGCTACCGGCGTAGGTGCAAGCGTTGCAGAAGCTCGTAAGCATGCTTACGAAGAAGCAGCGACCGTTGGATTTGAGGGCGCTCAGATGCGCAGAGACATCGCGTGGCGTGCGCTAGCTAGGACTTCGGGTGGATACGCCGCGTCGGGTGTCAATATCGACGAAGGTACGCGCGCTGTTGATCTTCTCAAGGAATCCGTGGAGAAGACGCATGGGTCCTCAGTGTTGGCCGGCATTGGTTCTTTCGGTGGAGCGTTTGATGCTCGGGCCCTCAAAAACATGGACTATCCGGTGCTGGTTGCTTCAACCGATGGTGTGGGCACAAAGGTCATGTTGGCCACCCAAGCGAAGCGCCTCAAGGGTGTTGGTATCGATTTGGTCAACCACTGTGTCAATGACGTGTTGGTGCAAAACGCGCGCCCGATGTTCTTTCTGGACTATTTCGCGTCGTCCAAGGTCATCGCCGAAGACGTTGCCGAAGTGGTGAAGGGCATGGCCGAAGCATGCGCCGAAAATGATTGTGCCCTGCTCGGTGGCGAAACCGCGGAAATGCCCGGCGTGTACCACGAGGGCCATTTGGACTTGGCCGGCACGCTGGTTGGTGTTGTCGATAAAGCTGACCTTCTCCCCCGGACCCTGGCCGACGGAACAAGTTCAATCAACGCTGGCGACGTAATGATTGGTATTGGTTCATCAGGTCCACATACGAGCGGCTACTCGCTACTGCGCCGGATCTTCGCCGGATTGCCACTTGAGGCCATGCCCGCTCCGCTTACCGTTCCGCTGGGTGACGCTCTCCTAGAACCACACCGCAGCTACCTGCCCGTGTTGAAGCACGTACTCGATGGACCTGATCGGATGAAGCTCAAGGCCTTAGTGCACATCACCGGCGGCGGCCTGCTCGACAATGTGCCTCGGGTGCTTCCCGCCCATCTCGGTGCCGACGTGCAACTTGG
>JAYTWN010000240.1:0-3081 GCA_043743435.1 Acidimicrobiia bacterium | reverse complement strand
TGTGCTCGAGTCGATGGCCACCTCAACACCAGGCAACACGTTCGGCGCGCGTTGGTCAATAGTTTCGACGGTGGAGTTCGTCGACGGTGTCACCGATGTTTTTGATGTCGGTGTTGTCGATCCCGTTGTGGTGGATGCCGACCCGGGGTCGGTCTCGGAGCCCGCGCCAGCGACAGGCGAATTCTGCTCCATCACCACGGTGGTGTCGGCGGCTGCTGAATCGACTGGTTTGGTGATCCACCAAATCGTTCCACCCAGAAGTGCCACGCAGAGAGCGCCCACCGTGGCAATTTTCGAGCGCGTCCACACACCGGCTTTCGCAGAAGGTGAAGGAGTTTGACCAACCGGCGAATTGCTCCGGGTCTCCCAAGATCCATGAAGCACAACCGCGTTTCGGTCAACGGCTGGTTGCTCAACGGAGCGAGGCTCAAAAGCGGTTCCACGATGTTTGACTAGCTCCAGCCTGGATAGTCGCGCCTTAGCCTGCAACGGATCTTCGACGAAACTCGTCGGTGGATGCCCGGAGGCGGCAGCACTCGCCGTTGCCGCGTTGATGAGTTGATCAAACGGAGTTGGAGTGAGGCGCACCGTTGCGGCTCGTCGACCAAGCGCCTCTTCCAGCACGACTTCCCGAGCGAGATGAGCTTGTTTCGTGTCGTCGTCATTGGAGCGACGTTCCAATCGCTTCTTAGCCGCAGCACGAATCACGTCGTTGAAGGAGCGCGGAGAAACCTGCACCGCAGCCGCCCGAATCCGCAGTGCCTGTTCTACCTCGCGTTCGAATTCCTCATCGATCACTTCGTGTCACTTCATGACTTTCACGAAGAGCGCCACTTGTTGCATGGCTGTCTCGATCGTTGCCGCGATGGTGTTCACGTCAACGTTGAGGGCCGTAGCAATTTCGGAATCTGTGTGGTGGTGGTAGTAGCGATGAAGCAGCATCTGTGCCTGCAACGGGGGCTGGGAGCGAATGGCCGCCAACACTCGATCAACGCCCGGCTCGCCCGTTCCACCAGGTGCTCCACCACTCAGTCGTTCACCGGCAACCATCAGTACCCGATTGCGAATCCATAACAACTCGCGGCCCGCATCTATGGGTGGTTCTGTGACCACGAATTCACCGAACACTTCTTCAACGACCGAGCCACACGATTGGTCATCAAGAAGCGCGCTTATCGATCGAGCCAAGGCCAAATAGTCGGTCTCGTAGAGCTGGCGGGCAATCACTCCACGATGCTGCGCTTGCGCTGCCAAAACCTCTCGGCCGCTTTCTGCTGTACCAATCCAGATGGGGGTTTCGCCTTCACCGGGAGAAGCTATTTCCACCTGAATGACCCCTAGGTCAAAGGCGCTGCGCAGCGAGTGTCCTTCAGCCAGCGCCTGATAGAAGATTTCAGAAAACGCTGATGCAGCAACATCGCTTACACGATCGTTCATGGCAATGACCGCGCCTACATGTGATGCAATGGCGTTTGCTTGCGCTGCGGAGTAACAGGCATTCAGAACGACACATCGCACACTGGTGAGATCGGCAAATACTCGCCCAAGAAAATTGGTACTCAGCGGTTGCGATTGACCGTCGGTGGTTTGAAACACCAACCCATCGCCCGTGCCATGCCCGCTGAATTGCACCACCGTGGCATTGTGTTCCAACAGCAACGGAACGAGCTGATCCCCACGGGTTTCTTGAGAAACGCGAACAGCGAATCGATCGCGCAAAGACCCTAAGCGCACAGATCGATCAATACGGTCAAACTCCGCATCAAGGCCCAGGGCCACACGATCCCCAGGGCTCGCGCCCAGCAGCAAAATCACGGTCGAGGTGTTCATGAAACTTCTCGATGCTGGTGGGCCCCATCTCCGCTGGGCAACGAGCGCCACCAGTGAGTCCTTTCCGACCGGCAAGGCGGATCAGGGACTCCAAGGACAGAAAGCTCCTGCCAGCGTAGGGTGAGCGAATCGCCAAGACCCAACGCGGTTCCGACGGACGTCAAACCAGACAGTACGTCACTAGACGATACCGATGGTTGAAATGCCAGCGTCGTAGCCACATATCCAGAAATCAACGCATCGACGGTGGTGGCCTTGTTGACGCCGAACAAACCAAGCTTCGATGTTTCCTCCCGCGCCCGATCAAGCGCGGCCCCGTGCACTCCAGCGGTCGGCGACATCGAGGGATCACGACAAAGTCGAACGAGATGCCCTCCCTTGAAATCACCGAGATCGTTGATGTACGTAGCTTCCAGACTTGCTTTGAGCCACCGCGAAAGTGCAAACAGGATGCTGAATCTCGTCAGCGGAGACATGCCTTCTTTGTAAGCAACAGAGTGCCTGCCCGCATCAATGGCGACGCGTTGCACCTCGCCGCGAAACGTATCTTTGGCATGGCGTTCAAAAGGAACTTCGCGTTGCTGGCCAAAGATGCCCGAGACACCACCATCAACGAGTACCTCATTGCGTAACTCCGACGGTGCCCGGACCGCACCAACTCCAGGAAGCGATGTGGAGGCCAGCACGGCATCGTGAAGGCTGTAACCGCTTTGCAACAATTCGCCCCACGTAACGGTCGGAGCATCGCCCTTAGCCCAAAAATAGTACGGCACCCCACTTGAAAGACCCGACGCGCAAAACAAGTATCGCCGTTGTGCTTTCGAGGGTGCGAGGGCAACCTTGCGTCCGTCAACAAGCTCCTTGACGATGTCACTCCACAACCAACCCAACCCCTGACGGAAAAGCATCACCACGAAAAACGGAGTGGAAACGCCGAGCAGAAGAACGAGGGCGGTTGGGAGCCGCAACGAACCCACGCCGAGAGCCGCCGCAAAGCCCAACGCTAGGAATGCGAACGAAAGTACGAAGAACGCCATGATGGCTATGCGGGTAGGTGTTGCTACCAAACTTGCACGGTCGCTCAGCAAGCGATCAATGAGCTCCTTCAGTGCTGGCCGAGGATCACCTTCCGGACTGGAATTGGCGGTAGTTGGCAAATCCCGAGAATGTTTAGAACTATTCCCACGTACTAATGCGGCATTCGTAACCGAACCACCACTTACCGATATCACTTCTGTGACTTCGTTCCAG
>JAYTWN010000239.1:0-8010 GCA_043743435.1 Acidimicrobiia bacterium | reverse complement strand
TCCTCAAACTTCGTGCGTTGCATCCCTTCGATACTGCGGCGATCAAGCGGGTTGCGAAGGGCGTCGGCACCATGTTGATCGTGGAAGAAAAGCGTGCCTACCTTGAGACGTTGGTGCGTGATGCGTTGTACTCCCAGGCGGAGCGTCCGTTGGTGCTGGGGAAGCGTGATGTCGCCGGTGCTGCACTCATCCCTGATGGTGGCGCTCTTACCGTTGAGTATTTGGTTGAACCTCTCCGTCGGGTGCTGCTGGCCAACATCTCCGCTGAGCGACTTACCCCAGTGCGGCGCAAAACGGGGCTCAACCTGATTGTTCGCAACGATGCGGTGCGGACGCCGTACTTCTGTTCGGGTTGTCCGCACAATTCCAGCACGGTGGTTCCGGAGGGATCCTACGTTGGCATAGGAATTGGTTGCCATGGCATGGTGAGCCAGATCGGTCACGAGAACCGCGGCGAATTCACCGGTATCACTCAAATGGGTGGCGAAGGTATGCACTGGGTCGGGATGGCTCCGTTCGTCGATATCCCCCATATCTACCAAAACCTGGGCGATGGAACCTTCTTCCACTCGGGGCAGTTGGCCGTGCAAGCAGCCATCTCCAGCGGTGTCACCATGACGTACAAGATCCTCTATAACGCGGCTGTAGCGATGACGGGCGGACAGGATGCCACCGGTCTACTTTCTGTCAAACAGGTGGCCACCAAGCTCATGGCCGAGGGCGTTAAAGAAGTCATCATCACCACCGATGAGCCTGAGAAATACAGAGGCGTGCGCCTGGCCAATGGTGTGAGCGTGAAGCATCGCGATGACATCATTGGCGCCCAAGAACACTTACGGACGATTTCGGGCGTAACCGTGTTGATTCACGATCAGCAATGTGCGGCAGAGAAGCGTCGTGATCGCAAGCGTGGCATTTTGGAAACACCGAAGACCCGCGTGGTGATCGATCACCGCGTGTGCGAGGGCTGTGGCGATTGCGGTGTGCAATCCAACTGCTTGAGCCTCGAAGCGATCGACACCGAATACGGTCGCAAAACCAAAATTGATCAAGCCAGTTGCAACCTCGACACCTCGTGCATCAAAGGTGACTGCCCGGCGTTTGTGACCGTGGTTCCCGGCAAAGCTAAGCGCGCATCCAAAGTCGGTGGATCGGCAGCGATTCCCGCTCCAACGTTGGTTGTACCCAAAGAAGGCATGGTGCTACGTATGCCTGGCATCGGCGGAACCGGCGTGGTCACGGTAAGCCAAATGCTGCTCACCGCGGCAAAGATCGATGGACTCACCGCCTCGGCCATTGACCAAACCGGTTTGTCGCAAAAAGCCGGGCCTGTGGTGTCGACGGTAACCATTGGTACGCCGATCGCGGGCCGAGTGCATGTGCTCCTCGGATTCGATATTCTTACCTCGATTGCGGCCGCCAACATTGATGGGCTAGATCCGCAGTGGAGCCATGTGGTTGCTTCCACGTCGGTCACGCCAACTGGCCGAATGATTGGCAAGGTATCTTCTGCGGCGGTTGATCTCAAACCCTACGAGACGGAACTTAGTGCTCGCTCTGGCGGTACTTCCAACGTGTTCATTGATGCGGCGAAGCTCACCGTTGGGCTGTTGGGTTCAGCCATTACCGGCAACGTCTTGCTGCTCGGTGTGGCCTTCCAAAAAGGCTTGCTACCCATTAGTGCCGAAGCGTTTTCACGGGCTATTGAACTCAACGGCACCGCCATCGAGGCCAACAAGGCCGCCTTTGCCTGGGGTCGTCGCTGGGTCGTTGATCCCAAGGGCGTGGAAGCGATCGCGTTTGGCGATGGTGAGAAGCCTGCGGATCGTAAGGGGCTTGAGGATCTTGGATCGGAAGACCTTGTGGATTTGGTGGCTCGTCGACGGAGAGATCTGCGCGCATACCAAAATGCTGCGTACGCCAATCGTTACGTCGACGTTGTTCGTCGAGCTGCCGTTGCTGCGCGCAGATCGAACAGCGACGAAGCATTCGCCACGACCGTGGCCAACCAACTGTTCCGGGTGATGGCCTACAAAGACGAGTACGAAGTGGCTCGCTTGCTCAGTACCGGCAATGAACGAGCGGAATGGGCGCTCGGCGGACCGGTTGAATCAGCCACCTGGAACCTGCATCCACCAACCCTGCGAGCTATGGGCATGGGTTCGAAACTCAAAATGGGACCATGGACCAAGCCAATCATGCGTACCCTGGCCGCAGGCAAGAAACTTCGCGGTACAGCAATGGATCCCTTCGGTCAAGCCGACATGCGCAAAACTGAACGTGCACTTATTCATGAGTACACAGCGCTCGTTGATCAGCTGATTCCCATCGTGGCAATTAACCCGGAGAAGGCCGCCACCATTGCCGGCCTCATGGACCAAGTCCGCGGATTCGAAACCGTCAAAGAACGCAACCTGGTGAAGTACCGCGCCGCACTGGCAGCCGCCTTGGCCGACTAACGGGTCGGTAACGCTCCCTGGCTCGGCCGGATCTCGATGCATCGGGCTGGATTAGCGAGTTAACTCGGTGTGGGGTCGCCATGCATCGGGCTGGATTAGCGAGTTAACTCGGTGTGGGGTCGCCATGTTGGGTCGGTAAATTCTATTAATGGGTGCAGGATTGAGTCGCCATAGTGAGTCGCCATGTCGCTAGCGTGTCGACATGGAACATCCGCCGATTGCTGTTGTTGAATCACTTGAGGCACTGCGCACTATTTACCGAGAACCGAGCCCCGTTGTCGCATCAAAAGTTGTTTCCGGACTTGCGCCGGCCGCCGTCGATTTTATCGCCCGTTCGCCCTTCGTCCTCGTCGCATCCTCTGGTTCCCAGTCCGGCTTGCCGGTTGGGGAGGAACCCACTGGTGGGACTCGAAGCGCAGTATGAGGATCCGTTTGGCCGTTGCTCAAGGTTGCTCAAGGTTGCTCAAGGTCGATCAAGGTTGATCAAGGTTGATCAAGGTTGATCAAGGTTGCTCAAGGTCGATCAAGGTTGCTCAAGGTCGATCAAGGTCGATCAAGGTCGATCAAACGACGCCGCCGACGAGGCGGCCGATGATGGCGGTAATTCCCATGGTTCCGGCGCCCAGTACCAGCATGCGCAAAATCGAGTGACGGCGAGAGCCTCCCCCAAGTCGGGCCGCGATGTACCCAACGAATACCAACGCAGCGAGGGTGAATCCGAAAATTCCGGGCAGTCGAATGGAACGGCTTAGGAATACCGCGGCGAGCACCGGCGGAAGAGCACCGAGAGCAAAACTGACCGCCGATGTCACCGCGGCTTGAAGCGGACGAGCCAATGCGTGAGGATCCAAACCCAGTTCATCACGAGTGTGGGCGTCGAGGGGATCGGTGGCGTGAAAGTGTTCGGCCACAGCCGTAGCTAATTCGCGAGGAAGGCCGCGATTTTCGTAATGCACCCGAAGTTCGTTGAGTTCAGCTTTGGGATGCGATTCCAGAGCCGCCTTTTCCATAGCAATGTCGGCATATTCGGAATCGCGCTGGGAAGCGACCGAAACATACTCACCCGAAGCCATCGAAAGTGCTCCAGCACCCACCGCGGCGATGCCCGTAAGCACCAAAGACGATCGCGCCGCATTGCCCGCAGCCACCCCCGTTAGCAATGAAGCCGTAGAGAGCAAGCCATCATTTGCACCCAACACTGCGGCACGCAACCAGCCTCCCCGATGACTGAGATGTAGCTCGTCGCCATGGGCCTGGCCATCATGTTCATGTTGTTGCACCCCCTCATTCTGGCCGAACTCTGGGGGTTACCAATTCTCCGTGGCTCGGTCCATACCGTGCGCAAGCCGCCGTGGGAACGCCACGGTTGACCCGAATGTCACCGGCTCTGGACCCCGCATAGGTCCAAATTCCGCGTATACATACGTTTACAAAAACATGGGGCGCCCCGTTCGTAAATGCATGTTTACGCTAGAAAATCAAAGGCCTCGGCCGGATGGGCGCACCATCGCACTTTGCGGCCAACTCACGGAATGAACGAAACGGCACTACGGCTCAGTCCGAGCGAGCCAACAGCCAAGTTGGGCCGGCAGGGCGCTTACAGTGGGGGGAATGGAAGCTGTCGCGATGAGAATGCCTGAAGCAACCGTTTCCGGAGCCCTGAGCGCGCCGCTTGAGGTCCGCTGGCTCGGAAGGGTTCGCTACAACGATGCGTTGGTTCTGCAGCGGGCCCTATTTGCCTCCCAGGGGCAGTACTTGTTGTTGCTTGAGCACACCGCCACTTACACGCTCGGCGTCCGGGCCTCGGAAACGAACTTTTTGACCCCAGTGGCGCAGCTACAAGGGATCGGTATCGACGTGGTGAAGGCCGATCGTGGTGGCGACGTTACCTATCACGGCCCTGGTCAGCTCACGGGGTATCCGATTCTGTCGCTCCCACCAAAGCGGGGGACGGGGAGCGGCATGGTCGACACTGTTGCCTACGTGACCGCCGTTGAACAACTCATCATTGATACGTGTACAGATCTTGGCCTCCTCAATGTTGGACGAGTTGCTCGGTTAACCGGCGTTTGGGTTGACCCCGAATCTGCCCACCCGCGCAAGATTGCGGCTATTGGCGTGAAGCTCGCCCGCGGTCGCAGCATGCATGGTTTCGCCCTCAATGTTGACAGCGATTGTCTTGAAGGGTTCAACCACATCGTGCCGTGTGGTATCGCGGACAAAGGTGTGACCTCCTTGGTCGCCGAAGGCATCAATGTAAGCATGCGTACGGTTGTTGACGCTGTTGTTAAGCGTGCGGAACAACTCTGGGGTCCCCAGTCCGGCTTGCCGGTTGGTAGAGGACCTGCTGATGGGTCTCGAAGCGAAGCGGAGCTGGGGCCTGTCGGTTCAATCGGGGGTCCCCAGTCCGGCTTGCCGGTTGGTAGAGGACCTGCTGATGGGTCTCGAAGCGAAGCGGAGTTGGGGCCCGTCAGTTCAATCGGGGGTCCCCAGTCCGGCTTGCCGGTTGGTAGAGGACCTGCTGATGGGTCTCGAAGCGAAGCGGAGTTGGGGCCCGTCAGTTCAACAGGAGGTACTGGCGGAACCTCCAGAGCCGACGCAAACTGGCGTGTAACCCCTGATGATTTGGCACCCTTCTCGAAAGGGGCTGGGCCCGGGTCAAAGGCCGTCGCCAGATTGGAAATGGCTGGGGTTGATACCAGCACCTCGGTGTCAATCAGCGAACGTAAACCCGAATGGCTTCGAGTGAAAGCCAACATGGGCCCTGAATACATGAAACTGAAGAAGACCGTGGCCGACCTGAAACTGGTCACGGTGTGCGAAGAAGCCGGCTGCCCCAATATTTTTGATTGCTGGAACGACGGCACGGCCACGTTCATGATCCTGGGGGAGCGCTGCACTCGAGCGTGTGGATTCTGCTTGGTCGATACCCGGCTGCCCCTAGCGCCTGATCCAGCCGAGCCTGCAAACGTGGCCGAAGCGGTCGAGCGGATGCACCTGCAACACGCCGTGATCACCATGGTCGCCCGTGATGATCTGGCCGACGGGGGAGCGAGTGCGGTAGCTGCAACCGTTGACGCTATTCACGGGCGAAATCCCGGGTGTCGAGTAGAGGTGCTGATCTCGGATCACAAGGGCGATCCCGCTTCGCTCGCTACCGTGTTTGGCTCCCAGCCTGAGGTGCTGAACCACAATCTGGAAACCGTGCTTCGCCTGCAGCGTGCGGTTCGCCCGAGTGCATCCTATGCGCGCAGTCTTTCTGTCTTAGCGCAAGGAAAAGCCGCGGGATTGCCAACGAAATCCGGAATCATGGTCGGCCTCGGGGAAACCGTTTATGAAGTGCACCAAGCCATGCGTGATCTACGTAACGTGGGCGTGGACATTCTCACCATTGGTCAATACCTGCGCCCAACCAGCACTCACCTCCCAACTGCTCGTTGGTGGACGCCGGAAGAATTCGATGATCTGCGCGCATATGGTCAGTCACTCGGCTTCGCCCACGTTGAAGCCTCCCCGCTCACCCGTTCCAGCTTCCACGCCAAAGCCGGAGCCGACGCAGCATCCGTCCCAACTGGCCCCGTGGCGGTAACCCTCAGCTCAACGCGCCGATAACGTCATTGTTCGGCCGCAGCGGAAGGTGTACAAGTGGAGGTGGTGCCCCTCACAGTTGCTCGTGCAGCAGATCGAGTCGCTTCAATAAAAGTTAGTCATGATCGTTCATTACCGGCCGATGCGGATCTACCGGGTACCGTTGGATTCTAAACGCTACCTGCGAGGGCCAAAAATTTTGCGGGCCAAATCGGCTCTTCCGGTATAGACCGCATCAACTCCAGCGGCGAGTGCTGCGCGAAGATCCTGTTCGGAATCAAGCGTCCAGGTATACACAGCCAAGCCGTGTGCGTGATTCCACGCTACTGATTCCTTGCTGACGAAGGTGTCGTTGCCTCGGGAGAACGGCGGCTGCCCAATAGGAACAGGCGCGCACCAGGCCTTCCCGCTGGTTTGAACGGCCCGAAGAATCGGCACCATGGCATCAGTAACGGTGGTGGTCACCTCTGGGCAGAGTGGCTTAAACGTGTTAACCGCCGCATCACCAGCAGAACTTATGTACACATCTTTTGTTCGATGGAGCCGACGCAGCAGGCTGCACAGTGTTGCTTCGCCTCCGGTTACCTTGAACTCAAGCGAAATTTGTCGGTTCGGAAAGGCCTTGAGTACTTCCTCGACCGAAGGAATCTTGACGCCTTCTCCTCTGCGCGACATTCGGCCCTGAGGATCTTTCCATGTCCAGCCGAAATCCAGCTTTCGGAGCGCAGAGAAACTCTGTGTGCGTAAGGAACCCTTGCCATTGCTGGTGCCGGACAAGTCATCGTCATGAGCAGCTACGAGAACACCGTCGGCAGAGAGACGAACATCGGCGTCAACCACATCGGCCCCCGCTCGGACTGCCGCTCGAAGCATCTCAAGGGTGTTGGGCGGGCCAAAGTACGAGCTGCTGGCATGGGCAATTACCAACGGTGGATTGCTGCGGAAACGGCTCGGTGGGCAAGAGGCGTTCGAACTCACCGGTAAAGCCTGTGACATCCCAAGCGTTGCGGTGAGGAGCAGCGCCGTTGTGCCCAATTTGGTCTGCTGCGTCTGCTGCGTCTGCTGGTCCTGAACGACCGGAACACGTTTTGACCATCGATCAACCAAAGCTTCCATTGGACCGCGGGAGTATCGCTGCATCACCAAATGGGCAAGCTGAATTTGGATGGTAAGGAACCCCAGTAGGTACAAGACTTGGACGGTTGGTGAGAACCAGTGGAAGAGGCCGAAACCAAATCCGTACAACGTCAGCGAAAACACCATCGATTGCGCCAGGTAGCAACTCAACGACATGCGACCGAAGGCATCGAGGGCGAAGGGTTGTGGGGACCGAGTGCACCACATCATTACCCCACCAATTGCGCCGAGTGACATCAGCGGTTGCATGGCAATCACGGCGAATCCCATCCAGCCGGTCGCCCCTGATCCGGGGGAAACAGCGTCGAAGAACACCGTCAGCACAGTGGCGCTTATGCCGATTCCAACCAACCCAAGACGCTGGCGAGCGGTTGACCGTCGCACGAAATCAAATCGTTCGGCAAACACCCCAAGGAGAAGCATGGCTAAAACGAAGGGCCATTGACCAACGATTTCGCGAGAAAAGTTCGCGCTGAAATTTCTTATATGGAGATCGACCAGCTGCACCACCGACCCGTAGCGGTAACGGTCAATGGCCAGCGCCGGACCGATACGCACCAAACCGCTCGGATCAATCCCAGAGCTGTTCAGCAACCAAGAACCGATCAGCACCAACCCCGTACACAAGGCCACGAGCGAACGCCAACCAATATGTCGAAGCCAGTATGTACACATACCAAGAAGGGCGTACGCCAAAAGAATGTCAAATCGGTAGAGCAGGAATCCGTGAGCCAAACCAAGAACACCAAGAACAAACAACCGACGCTTGAAAACCCGTCGGTGCCCGTGTACATCACCTGGGCGCTGCAGCTGAAGCCCGAGCGAA
>JAYTWN010000238.1:0-11578 GCA_043743435.1 Acidimicrobiia bacterium | reverse complement strand
AGCTAGACGTGGCGCAGGGCAAACCGCTTCCACTCTCGCAGGATCACATCGAGCTGCGCGGACATGCCATTGAGGTTCGTCTGTATGCAGAGGATCCTGCTCAAGACTTTCTGCCGACGTTTGGGACGCTTCGCCAGTACGGGCATCAGCCGAGCGACGGTGGCTTGCGATTCGATGAAGGCGTGGAAGCCGGCTCGGTGGTTTCAACATTTTACGATCCCATGTTGGCCAAGGTCATCACTCACGCACCTACCCGCACAGAAGCGGCTGCTCGGATGGCGTCGGCATTGTTGGCCATGGAGATTCACGGCGTGACCACGAATCGCAACTACTTGGCCGCCATCATGGCTGAACCGCGGTATCTCGCCGGGGCCACCACAACGGCCTATGTGAGCGAACACGTTGATCTGCTTGAGGTCACACCCAGCGATGCCCTCGTCAACCAAGCTTTGGTGGTTGCAACGCTGGCCGGTTTGATCCGGAATCGCCGCGCTGATTCGACCTGGTCGTTTGGTGCGGCTGGGTGGCGCAATCTGCGTAGCGCCCCAGTGAAGGTCTCGTACCGTCGAGAGGGCACCGACACTGTGATTCACGTTTCCTATGCGCCGACGGGACTCGCCTGGATGGTTGACATCGGTGCAGAGAAATTCGTGGCTCGGGTGGCTTCATCTGAGCGGTTGAGCGAAGGAGCGGAACGGGTCACCATCGAGGTCGATGGGATGACCAGTACCCATATGGTTTCCTTTGCACCGGTTCAGAGTGGCCAAGAAAGCTGCCTGTGGGTCAACAGCCCTGCAGGACAAATCGATCTGATCGCCCTTCCTAGGTTCCCTATAGCTTCGCTTGCGGCGGTTGCGGGAGGACCTAGGGCCCCCGTCCCCGGGAGAGTGGTGGCGGTCAACGTGGCTCCGGGCGATTCGGTCGTTGCCGGGCAAGTTCTTGTGATTATGGAAGCTATGAAAATGGAACACAAAATCACCGCGGCGGCCGATGCAACCATTTCCGAAGTCCGCTGTGGGGTGGGCGACCAAGTGGATGCCCGCCAAGTCTTGGTGACGTTCAACGAATGACCGCCTCGGCCGGTTCGGTGCGGCGGCAGTTCGGGTATCGAAGGGCCGGTTTTGGTCCAGGTTTGGCTGATTTTGAAAGATTTCTCACGGAAAGTGGTTTTATTTTTCCGGGCCTTCTTGGAGGTACTGCCGACATTCGTAGTGCCCAACCCGTGGGCTAAATGCCCTGCAGAAGGGTTGTGTAAACGATTTCGGGGAGTATTGATTTTACGACAGTTTGTAAGAAAATTCGAGCTTTTAGATAGGTCATTCCACAGCATCGGGAATTTTGACCTATAGCACCTGATGAAGAACACTGACTAAGTTGAGTGCCAGTTCAAATTCGAACCAAGAACCACTACTTGGACCGAAGCGGAGTTTTGATTCATCAGTCACGTTTAGTTCCAGAGAATTTGGGTATCGAGACCACCCAGTGGCGCTCGACCGCTCAGAGCGAGGAGGACTCGATGGGAATGATGGATTAGAGCAGTGGCGGCTTACGGGCCGCGTTTTATTCGACGGAAACAATCAGGGAGAAGCAAAATGTTCAGAAACGTACAACGCAAGCTAGGGGTGATTCTCCTCGGATGTGCAGCGGCCACTACAGGGTTGGTCCTCACGAGAATGTTGCCCGCAGGAGCCGACACGGTCGCTCCTACCTACCTTGGGCGAGCACCGCAGACGTCGGAATTGTGCGGCAGTGGATTCTCGATTCTGAAATTCGTGGGCGGCGCCGTTTTTAATGCTGGCCTCCACACCGATCAATCGTCGGGTGACCCCACGAGCACCGCAACCTTCACCATCAGCTCAAGCACGCTGAGCCTGTCGGCAGTAACAGTTGCTGGACAGCCAGCCATTGTGCAATCGGTCATCATCGCGGACAACGGAGCCGGGAATGCCTACAAGTGGAACTACGGCGGCGGCATCGTCCCAACGACGGCGAACCCACTTGTGCACACCTCCTCGACATCGGCCGCACCGCTGATCCATCCAATGACCGGGAACCAATACTTCTTCGTCTGTGCGGCACCCTATGCCACGTTGACGCTCAATAAAGTCGTCAATGGCGGAGCTGCTCTCGCCTCCGCCTGGACATTGAGTGCCAACGCGAATGCTGGTCTTACGCCGTTCTCCGGCACGTCTGGAGTTACCAAGCAAGTTGCTATTGGTACTTACAATCTTGCCGAATCAAACGGCCCGGCTGGTTACTCACAAATCGGTTGGACGTGTCGAGGTGCAGCAACTGAGCCTCCTTCGGTCACCCTGGTCGCAGGCGAAACCGTTTCGTGCACCGTTACCAACGGCGTCCCCGGAATCAAGGTCGTGAAAACGGCAAGTGCTTCTACTGTAGAAAATGGAGCATCGGTTACCTACACCTATGCAGTAACCCTCGCCCCCGGCACGGTAGTTCCGCTTGGCACCGTGACCCTCGGTGATAATAAGTGCGCATCTATTTCGGCGGCGGTCAAAACAGGTGGCGACGTTGATGCATTGTTGGAAACCGGTGAAACGTGGACCTACACCTGCACCATGGCGTTGAATGTCACCACGACCAATATCGCCACCGTTTCGGGAGTCACCAGTGACAACATCACCGTGAGCAATACCGATTCAGTCACCGTTACCGTTCTTCACCCAGCGATCACCATTACTAAGACCACCACCACACCGTTGGTGAACACGGGCACCACCGTTACGTTCACGATCACGGTCACCAACTCGGGCGATGCTCCACTGGTTGGGGTAACGGTGAGCGATCCAAAAGCTCCCGGTTGTGACAAGGTTATTGGGGCACTGGCTCCTCTAGCTACAACGAGCTATACCTGCACCATGGTCATTAACGGTTCAACCGTAAACGTGGCCAACGTAACTGGAACCGATCCACTGAAAACCGTAGTGACCGCCACCGGCTCGCAGCTCGTCGACGTAAGTGATCCGGGCCTGACCATCACGAAGACGGTTGACAAGCCCGTCGTTCGAGTGGGCGAAACCGTCACGTACACCATCACGGTGAAAAATTCTGGAGAAGCTTCGATCTTCTCCGTTCAGGTGAATGACGCTACCGTTCCAGCCTGTAACAAGGTGATCGGAACCCTGGCCGGAGGGGCGTCGTTAACCTATGTATGCACGGCAACTGCGGGCACCAACGGGGTAACCAACGTGGCAGTGGCAACCGGTGACAACCGAAACGAGTCAACCCTTACCGCTGAAGCAACCGCTACCTACAAGGTGATTCATCCATCGATCTTGCTGGTGAAGAACACCACGACCCCAATCGTCGTCAACGGAACAAACGCTTCGTTCTCGGTGACGGTTACCAACACCGGTGATGTTGCCCTTACGGCGGTCACGGTTAGCGATGTACTGGCGCCAGGTTGTGCCCAAGTCATTCCAAGCTTGGCTGTAGGAGCTTCGCAAACGATCAACTGCACAGTTGCAGCCACCGCTTCGTTTACGAACACGGCTTCGGTTTCTGGCAAGCCTTCGGTTGGCCCCAATGTCACCTCTACTGATACCGAGCCAATCACGGTTATCAATCCGTCGATCAACATTGCCAAGAGCACTGCTACGCCGTCGGTAACATCCGGAGGTACTGCTACGTTCTCGATCACCGTTACCAATACTGGAGACACTGCGCTTTCCAACGTGACGGTAACCGATCCAACCACGCCAAGTTGCGCCCGATCCATTGGCAATCTGGCTGCCGGCGCATCGGTCACCTATACCTGCATCACCGATGCGCTCACGGCTTCGTTCACCAACGTGGCGACGGTTACCGGCAAGCCCGTTGTTGGGCCTGATGTTTCCAAGTCAGCTGAGGCTGGCGTGACCGTGGTTACGACCACCACGACAACTACCACGACCACCACAACGGTGCTGTCTGTGTTGCGGCCCGCCGAAACTACGACCACGTTGCCCGCCTTGGTTTTCCCGACTATCCCCAACGCTGTGGCTGCCCCGATTGCTACCGCGGCTCCGACCACTGTTGCGCCAACTGCGGCGCCCTCCACAACTTCGGCGATCTTTGCCATCGCTGGAGTAACGGTTTTGCCAACCGAGCCGCCGGTCATCAAGGTGCTCGGCGAAACAGTAACGCAACCCGCATTTACCGGATCGAGCACCGACACTCAGTTCTTCCTGGCACTGGCTCTCGCTGGTTTGGGTGCAACCTTGGTCCTTGCTTCAAGCCAAACCACATCGGTTTCTGGACGACGACGTAAGCGATAATTCAAAGCGGTGATGCTGCTCGGTTGGTGAATCTCTTTCGCTAACCGAGCAGTCAAACACTGTTCGCGTCCTCGCACTTGGCGAGCGACCCTGCGCATTTTTCTCAACCCGTGCTCACGGAGGGCCCGGTTTCAGCATTTCCAATTTCTCGGATTTCTCGGACGGACCGTAATGAAATTGTTTCGACGTGATCAACATGAATCGGTGGACTCGACAGCGGTTGTCGAGAATGCCCGGCTCGAACCTTCGCTGAATGCTGAACGCACTTCGAAGGCACTCATTGGGGAGTTGCTTGAACAGCGATCCCTCGTTGACGCGGGTTCTATCGCCCGCATGGTTGCTAGCCAGGCGGGAACGAGCCGTAAATTGGGTTCGTTGCTGGTGGAACACAAGCTCATCTCTGAAGCGGATTTGGCTAGTGCGCTTTCCGATCAATTGGGAATTCCTGAGCTTGATCTTCGCCAGGTGGTTCCGCCCGCCGATGCGTTGGCATTGGTGAATGAATCAGTAGCGAGAAATCTACAAATTATTCCGGTAGCCTTAGCTGGTCGGGTTGTTGACGTGGTTTGTGCCGATCCAATCGACGAGCGACTGCCCGGAGTGCTACGTACACTTAAGGTAGATGTTGTTCGAGTCTTCTTGGCTCCACCGAGCCAGGTTCGTGATTCGATCAACTCGGCCTACAAAGCACTTTCGGGGATCGACGAGTTTGTGGACGGATACGCCACCGACAATGCGGTATCGGATCGTGCGGCTGCGGCTCCGCTTGATCTGGGTGGCATTGATTCGCCAGTTGTGGAGGTGGTCAATCGGCTGGTTTCCCAAGCGTTGCGTGACCGCGCTTCAGATATCCACTTGGAACCAAAGCCCGATCAGCTGCGGGTGCGGTTCCGTATTGATGGTTCGTTGAATGAAGTGATTTCGTTGCCCGTTGGTATGGCACCGGCGATTATTAGCCGACTCAAAATCATGGCCGACATGAACATCGTGGAGAAGCGACGCCCGCAGGATGGACAGTTTCAAGCGGTGGTGGATGGGCGTGAGCTCGATGTGCGCGTATCAACCACAGCCACGATTTTTGGTGAAAAGGCCGTGCTTCGGTTGCTAGACAAATCGAAGAGCACCTTCAGCCTTACCGAGCTTGGAATGCCCAAAGCGGCGCGTGAACGGTACGATGAAATTGTTAACTCCCCATACGGTATGATGATCGTTGCCGGGCCAACGGGTAGCGGGAAAACCACCACGCTGTATGCCACGCTCACGCAGCTGGCTCGCCCTGAACTCAACGTGATGACGATCGAAGATCCCGTTGAGTACGTGTTCCCCGATATCAACCAAATCGAAATCAACACTCAGGCCGACATCACTTTTGCGGGTGGTTTGCGATCTATCCTGCGTCAAGATCCCGACATCATTTTGGTCGGCGAAATTCGTGACGCGGAAACCGCGCGTATTGCTGTGCAGTCTGCGCTTACCGGACACTTGGTGCTGTCCTCGATTCACGCTACCGACGCAGCCTCAGCGTTGTACCGATTGCTCGATATGGGTATTGAGCGGTTCTTAGTCGCTTCTGCCTTAACGGGTGTGGTTGCTCAACGATTGGTGCGTAAGATCTGTTCCTCGTGCAAGGCGCCCTATGCGCCACCAGCGCATGAACTCGCCTATTACAAGGATTCCGGAGGACCACCCAAGCGGGCGTTCTCTGCCGGGATTGGCTGTTCGTATTGTTCTGGCACCGGGTTTCGCGGACGAGTTGGCGTGTATGAAATTCTCCAAGTCGACGATGAAGTCCGCTATGCCCTGGTCAACAATGCTGGCCCTCAAGAAATACGTGAACTTACTTCCAAGCTGGGAATGCGATCACTCCGCGAAGAAGCGGCCCGCCTAATCGCAACCGATGTAACCACCATCGACGAAGTTATGCGCACCGTCTACACACTTGGATCGACCACATCATGACCACCACCGAAACCTCTCCCAAGCCAACGAACCGTCGAATCCGTGTAGACAAGAAGGCTGGTCCGGGCCCGAGCAAGAGCAAACGCGGTAAGTCGGGTACTGCACTTCGCAATGTCGACCGAAAATGGTGGGAGTACGAACTCACGCCGAAAAAAGTCAAACCCGAGGAGCTGATGAACTTCTCCAGGCAAGCGGCTTCTTACGTTGCAGCAGGCATACCGATACTTGATGCTCTACAGAACATCGGTTCAGAGTCAACAAATAAAATGATGCGGAAGGTTCTTCTTGACATTCACGCTAAAGTTGTATCTGGAACGCCGTTAGCCAAAGCGTTTGCCACCCATGCAGATGTCTTGCCTCAATACTATGTGCACATGCTTCAAGGTGCTGAGCTAACCGGGCAGTTGGATTCTACCCTCGACCGGCTTGCCCAATATTTGGAGCGCGACATCGAGTCGCGCCGAAAAATCAAATCTGCGCTGACCTATCCCTGCATTATCGGTTTGATGGCAATTGTGACCGTAGTAATTCTCGCCGGTTTTGTGTTGCCAAAGTTCAAGTTCTTCTTCGAGAGCCTCGGAGCGAAGCTTCCCTTAGTGACGCGAATGTTGCTGGCGACAACTGGAGCGCTAACGACTTTTTGGTACGTACCGCTGGCACTGTTTCTCTTGTTTGTTACGTTCCTCTTTCTAAGTACCCGTGTTGAAAGCCTGCGTCGCATTCGTGACCGGGTATTGCTACGTGCTCCAGGTTTTGGAAACTTGCTTCGGTACCTGATTGTCGAGCGGTTTTGCCGAGTTATGGCGGCCATGGTGCAGGCGGGAGTGCCCTTGCCGGAAGCCTTGGTTGTCGGCGGGGCGGCCACGAACAATCGAACATTCCAACTCGCTATCACCGAGGCCCGCGATCACATGATTCGTGGAGACGGCCTCTCGGGACCGCTGAAAGCGACCGGCCTCTTTCCGTCTGCTGCGAACCAAATGTTAAGTGTGGGCGAACGAACCGGAACCCTCGACCGGCAACTTGAGTCTGCTTCAACCTTCTTTGAAAAGGAATTGGACTATCGCTTGAAGCGATTCACCGACATGTTCGAGCCGGTAATGATCATTTTCGTTGGATTTATCGTGGGGTTTGTCGCTATTTCCTTGGTTGCTGCGATGTACGGCATTTACAACCAGGTGGATATCTGATGGCCGAAAGAACCGAACGCGGAGACTCGCTCGCCGAACTGCTTTTTGCGATTGCAATTTTCGGTATTTCAGGCGTTGCGTTGATACAAGGGCTGTTCACGCTCGCAGTTGGAGCTGGCTCCGGAAAAAAGTTGAGTGCGGCCCAAACGGTGTTGAACACTGCTGCTGAGTCGGTTGCAGCTGCCCCCTACGTTGTCTGTCCTGCGCCTGGGATCTATCCGGTGTCGCCGTCTTCGGGTTACACCCCCCCATCGGGTTGGTCGGGCACGATCACTATTGCGTCTATTGAGTACTGGGACGGCACCGGATTCGTTCCAGCTTGTGATTCGGTTGCGATTGCGGCAGCACCCTTCGATATGTTCCGCCTTCAGAAAATCAAGCTCACGGCCGCACCTGTTGGACTGCCCCCCAGGGATTTGACAATTTTGAAGCGAGGAACGACGTGATTTCGCTCCGCAGGCGCCGGCTAGTACGAAGTAGCGAAAGTGGCTTTTCGTTAGCAGAGCTAGTGATCAGCGTTGCCATCATGGGTCTACTGCTTGGCTCGGTGGCCATGGCGATGACCACTACGGTCCGCATTCAGGCCTCATCAAAGAACCAACTCACAGGTGCTCAAGCTCAGACTCGGCTGTCCTACCGGGCTGTCAGTGATATTCAGAGTGCCTTGGCCGAAGGTGGTGTGAAAACTGATACAAGCTCGGCAAACTTTCCTGATTGTAGAAGCCCGGACGCAAAACTATGGCTGCGGAGTAGCGATCAATCGAGCGGTGTCGCAGTTCTAAGTGAGACCACTTTCAAATTGGTAGGAACCGATCTGATTCGCGTTTTTTGTACTGCTACCCCTCCTGCAGAGATCTTTACCGTGGCTCAGAACGTTCAGAGCGCCGTGGCCTCGATAAGCACGTATGTGGTAAGCGGGCATACTTTAGTGAATCGGGTCGCATTCGTTGTGACCCTGAACCCAACTCCGGCTAGCAGTTCTTCGCCTTTGCAATTTACGTCGGTTGCTACCCCACGAAATCTCGGTATCGCGACGATTGGCTCGGGCGACCCTCCTCCTCCCCCTCCGACTATGGCTGCCTGCACAGTTTTACCGGCTGATGTCTCTTGGACGACATCAAATTACCCCAGCATGAACCCGGCGGCTGTAGTTAAAATTGGTCGGGTAACAAAACGGCTAAAAGCAAGTGTGCCGTTTACCGCCAAGACTTCCGGTGACTGCGATCCTCCGTACTTGCTCCAGCGGGACTTTGGGCTGACGTCGGGCACCGGGTTTTTCACCCGAACCTCGTTAGCGCCCCCTCAATGGTTATGGGAACTGACAGCGACTAGCCCAGTCGACTGGGTCGGAACGATTGACCCCGCCGACGGGACATGGGAAGAGACGGTTCGACTTTCACCAGACAATTGGGCACCTCTAGTACTTAATGACGTGCCGCCTCCACCATCCCCTCCGGCCCCTCCGGGTGTTGATTTTTTGCCTGCGGACGATGCAAACGTCGGAACCCAGCCCGCTAACAAGTTCATTACTGCTGCTTGTCACTTCGACAGTTTGACTGTTCCTTCGCCGATTACCCTCAACTATCGGACGAAGCAACCGCTAGCAGCTGTGCCGATTGCGGTTCAAGGACCCGCGCTCAATTATTGCGATAGCGCTTCGTTGTATTTTGGCTCGGGTGTCGTTCCTTCAAGCTCACCAGATATCCCCTTAACTCCAGCGGGTTCAAATTGGACGGGAACAATCCCAGTCGCATTCGGAGCTTGGTCGCTCACAACCGACGGTGGTCCTGCGATTAAGGGAAAGGCGGCAGAGGGTTCATCGTCAAACTTGGACAACGAGTCGAGCCCACTCGGGGGTTTTACCTCGAGCATAACTACGAACGCTTGCAAGGTGATCAGCTTGACAGCGACCGCGGATACTCCGCCGGCAGGCAGCCCTCTTGTGCTTGCGAGCCCCTCGTCTGCAGGCAAGCTGACCAACAACGTTCTGTTTACTGCGACGACGGCTGAATCGCCCGGTCCAGTCGTCGGGAACTGCGGAGCGCTTCGCATCGATATTTTTCCAAGCCCGGGAGGTGTGTCTGCTGCGCAGTCATCAGCGATGACTCGTGTCCCGAGCACAAATACCTGGAGAGCGACATTCTCAAAGAGTCTTCCCGGCCTTGGAAAATGGGTTACCGGGTTGTTTTCCGCAGACGTCTACTTTAATGGTGTTTGCTGTGCGAATGCAGCAAGCCAAAGTTTTACGGTGACCCCATGAACCGGAGTCTTAGATCCGACGAGTCAGGTGCCGCTCTTGCGCTTGTGCTTGGTTTCGTGGTTTTTGCTGGCCTGGTGGTTGGGGGTTTACTTAACCAAGTACAAAACAATTCGACGACTCTCGTCGCTCGGAAAATCAGTTTCCGCGTGAGCGCTGCTACTGCAGGGCTCGAATACGCCATCCGCCAAGCTCGCACTTCGGGTACCGTCTGCGCTACTCCCGTGAACATGCCCGTACCTGTGCCGGGAGCGGCTGTTGTAAACGCCCGACCGGTTACGGTCACTTGCAAGGTCAGCGCAGGGGGCCCAACCGGTGCCGGGGGATGGGCCGTATTCATCACGAATGGCTCCGGTCAGCTTGTGGCGTCGAACGGAAATGTTGCGAAGGTGATGGAAGGGGACGTGTATAACGGCGGCTCTGGAGGCGTCAGTGTTTCGGGTGGACCACTTTCGGTAATCAAGATTGTGAACGGCAAGTATGTCCAAACCGCTGCTGGGGCATGTCCTCCGAGTGGCCTTGCTTTTAGCCCGTCTCCTCCGCTATTCGGGGGAGCTACCTGTGGTGCTGTAGCGCTGGACTATCTTGTCGCGGCCCCCTCGCCAAGAAAACCGCCAGCTTCGATAGGTGGACTTCCTGTAAACCCGGCTAGTACCGCTCCAACTTCCAGCACGGAGTGCAGGATTTTTGTTCCCGGAATTTATCAGGGGAGCACTGGTCTGACGCTGCTCAATTCGCTCTCAGCAAACAACTACTTCCGACCGGGTGTCTATATTCTGGATCTTCCTGGACCCGATCCGGTTTGGCATATTCGGAGGTGGGTGACCGCTGGGAGGCCGAACACAGGTTCGAATCTTCCGGACACGCGCCAAACGACGTCCACCGACTGTCCACCCGCTCAGATCGGTGCAGACAATGATGGGGCAACGTTCTTTTTGGCTGGACAGTCCCGGATTTCTGTCGAGATGGCGGGAAACAAGAAGGGCCATTTCGAGGTCTTTAGTTTCCTGGACGGGGACTTTAAAACACCTGCTTTGGCGGTTCGTAAACTCCTGCTGTCCGACCTTACTGATGCGCCGTGGGTAACTCCTTATGTTTCGACCAACGATCTCACGAAGCCTGCAATTCTGAGCACGACAACTGGAACCGGCCCAGAGCTTGCATTGCACGGAAACACTTGGGTACCCCTCAGCAAGGTTGAAGTCTTTGTGACCAACGTTTCAATAGCAAGTCTTCGCGGCGGAGTAGTTGCGGGATCTCTTGACCTGGCTGCGGCGAATTCCATCGGCGGCGATGCGCTCGCAATCTCGTCAAGCACGGGTACCGGTTTTAGGCGAGCGGTAATTACTTCTGAATCCGACAAGGTTCCTCTTTCGAATGAGAAAACCTTGAAGGCGACGGCTGTAGTCGACATCGTCAACGATGATAAGCGCACAGCCAATATCGTGAGTTGGGTAGTCGACAACAAATGACCAGATCCACCAAACCAAGAGGCGAAATTCGGCTCGACGGACAACAAAGAAAGGCAACCCCAAAATGAACAAATACATAAGCGATCTGCTCCGCAGGCGGCAAAACAACGAGGAGGGTTTTACCCTCGTCGAACTGTTGATCGTGATCATCATCCTTGGCATTCTCGCCGCTGTCGTGGTGTTCTCAGTCGCCGGTGTGACGAAGACCGGAAAGAAGGCAGCCTGCCGCGCAAACGTGTCCACGCTCGCCTCAGCCTCGGAAGCTTACCGAGCCGAGAATGGATCGTACGCAGCGACCATTCTCCTGATCCAGACAGGCGGCTTTTTGAACAATCTGGGTGGAGTGCTCTCAGGTAACTCCATAGCGTACGGCACTGGACCCGATTACACCGTTACCTACCACCCGACAACGGCTGGGCCGAT
>JAYTWN010000237.1:0-13985 GCA_043743435.1 Acidimicrobiia bacterium | reverse complement strand
ATCGCGACTTTCGGTCTCGGGTCAGCGCTGCTGCGGATTCGGAAGAGTGTTTTGCATTTACCGAGAATGGGGCTCGCAGGGCTTGCGGGTACGGCCATGCTGAGCGGCTTTGGATACCGGATCGTCACTACGGCAGTTGGAGGAGCGAATATTGGCGAAGCGCTTTTCGTGATGTTCGTCGGTCCAGTGATGTTGGCTTGGTTGGGTTTGTCTTGTGTACGAATTCAAAAATCACTGCGTCGCCTTGATCTCTAGGGCCCCACGCCCTACTACATCCTCGATTGAACGTTCGGCGTGTTGCTTCGAGTTCGGTCGGTCGCCAAATACTTTTCCTCTCGGAAGTGAATTGGCCACGACGGTATTCAGTTGTCAAAGAACAGGCCGGTATCTATGCATGCATAGATATTCGGCTAAGCGGCGTTTGCGTAGGTTCCGTGTTGTCGTTTTTGGTGTGCGTCTTGGGCGTGTTGGTGGTCGTGGTGGTACCAGCATCTGAGTTCGCCGTTGTCGACGGAATGTTTTCCTCGGTCTACTCGATGGTGTTTGTGGTGGATTTCGCAAGCCCAGGGTGGTGCTTCGCAGCCTTCGTGGACGCAGTGTTTGTCTCGGGCGATGATGGCTCTGCTCATGGCTACGGTGAATCCGGAGCCTTGTGTGCCAACGTCGAGTGGTTGTGAGCGTGGATCGGTAACGATACGGGTGATTGCGGCGTCGCAGCACATTTGTCGGGCTGCTTCGCCGGTGATGTATTGGCCGTTTTCGAGCCGTGATGGTCGGTTGGCTCGTCCTTCGAGTGTGGCGAGATCGATGATCACGGAAACGTGGGGTCTTGATCCTCGGACAGTTGAAGCATTGTTGACGTGTTCGATGAAGAATCGGCAGATGGCAGCGAGGCCTTCAGCTCGGCGTTCGTCGTAAGGAATGTCTTTCGGGAGACCGAGCTTCTTGATGGCCATATCCAGCGCAATTTCAACGGTGTTCAATCGAACGGGCTCGAGTGATGCACTGACAGTTCCGCCGGAATCATTTCGTGAAATGGTGAGCGAGTTTTTGACCTTTGGTGGTTCCTGCCCATGTTCGGCCCGGAAGTCTTCAACTCGGCGATGCAGCTTCGATGTTGATTCGGTCTTCGCGGCTTCGATAAGCGCACGTTGTTCTTCTTGGGTGGCACCTTCAGCTCGAAGAATTTCAGCGGCCTTGGATCGAGTGAGATCACCGCTGCCGAATGCTTCAGACAGTGCTGGTTGCGCCTTGATGTCTTTCGCTAATTCGACATCACGTTTGGTGGTGCCTCGCCGTTGCCCTGATCTTGCAGCCAGGGCATCGGATGCGGTGCGGAATCCAAGGCTGTTGGCGTAATCATTCACTTCGATTTCTGCTAGAACGCCGAGGTAAAGCGCTTCGGTCATTGATTTGATGCGTATGGCAAGATCAAGAGCTTCACCAAGATCCACGACTTCAAGCAGTGAGGGCTTCACGTTTTCGAGAGCTGCAATCACCTCTTTGAACTGTTCGATCATGAACCAATTATATCGAACAAACGTTTGGTAGTCAAGTAAAAGCGAAAAGGTTTCCGAAGATCTCTCGGCCCGCAGAAGGTCTTGAGTGGACCTATGAGGTTGACGCTGGACGGAGAGAAGCAATGGACATTCGAGCAAGGCCAGTGTGAATCAGTGAGTCCATCTGCGAGGCAAAACACGGCATCGGAGAGCGCAGACGCGGGCCACGCGGGTGCAGTCTTCGCGATGGGATTCACCGCTGGTCTCCCGGTGGCTAAAGATCTACTGGCCTGCTGCAGAATTCTCATTTGAAAAGCCGTCGCTGTTAACGGTTAGGCGGTGTTGGCTTAGATTCTACGCTGTGGCGGTGGTGCGAGTCCCTTGACCGCAGCTGTTAGCGGTTTGTTCGTTCAGCTTCGAATTCCGAGGTCGTCACATCCGGTCAGCGAAACGACGGTGGATCCGTTCGCTGACAGTGCAACAACGCGACCCCCCAATTGGATACCGGACACCGAAAGGTTGGAACCTTCCGCAAGCATCGGCGACACCGTGATAAAGCCAGCAGGCACGTCGGGGGCGAAGCCGAGGATCGAGCGAAGCAGCAACAGGGGGGCGCCGGCACTCCAGGCTTGGGGTGAGCAGGCGGCGGGGTAGGGGAGCGGTTGGGTGTCGCCAGGAGTATCAATTCCGGCGAAGAGCTCGGGCAGCCGCCATTGAAACGCCTCAGACGCTGCCAGCAACGAATTCGCCAACAAGCGTGTTGAAGCTCCCTGACCGTGACGAGCCATACCCGCGGCGATGATGGCCGAATCGTGGGCCCACACTGTACCTAAGTGATAGCCCATGGGATTATAAGCGCGCGTAGTGCTACCCAGCGTTCGGATACCCCAATCAGAGAGAAGATCAGCGCGCATAGTTCGTTCGCTGGCGGCCGCCGCGGTTGAGCCCGACAGAATTCCCGACCACAACACCTGCCCCATGTTTGATGAGGCAACCCGAAGAGGAACTCCATCCCCAACGAGAGCCATAGCGACTAGACCATCGTCAAGGACGAACTCGGAGTAAAACGCAGTTGCTAGCAAAACCGAGTCGGCCTCGAAAGAAGCGGCGGTGATCGGGTCACCCAGGTCGCGCTCGAGACGAGCCATGCCGCGCAACGCCTCATACAGATAACCCTGTGCTTCGGCAACGGCGAAAGGACCCTCGGCGAGCGAACCATCGGCGTGGACCATGCAGTCGCCCGAATCCTTCCAGCCTTGGTTCCCTAAACCCAACGCATCGGATCGGTACCAAAGGAACGGCGATCCAGCAAATGGACCGGCATCACGCCCTGCTCCGAGACACCATGCAAGAGCGGCGCGAGCAGCCGGGAGCAGGGCGCGGATACGGGAAACCGATCCACCCCAACGGTAGGTTTCAGCCAGCATCATGACGAACAGCGCACTTGCATCAACCGAGCCGTAGTACGTTGCGCCCTCCATCATGCCAAACACCTGTGGACGCCCGATTCTGCGTTCATGCAAAATTTTGCCCGGTGCCTCCTGAGTTCGTTCATCTACAACAACGCCTTGATATGCCGACAGGGTTTCGAGAACATCCAGCGGTAGATCGGTCCCAAGAGGAAGTGACTGCCAGGCGGCGATCAGGCTGTCTCGGCCGAAGAGTGCAAGAAACCACGGTGCCCCTGCGCCAATGAATCGGTGGCCTTCTTCAGGCATCTCGATGATGAGTGCTTCCAGGTCATCCGTTGCCGACGAAACGGCTTTCGACCATCGATAGTCGTCACCCGAAACGCTAAGGCGACCAAGGGCCGGATACGTTCGTCCCCCACGGATTCGAGCGCCACGATCTGCAACTCCGCTCGCCAGAACATCGGGCTCCATAACATCGGGCTCCATAACATAGGGCTCTCTAACACAGGGCCCCAACACTGCTGCACCGGCTGTTGCGCTAAAACCTAGGTTCGCATGTTCGTCGACATCCAGATTCTCCGAAGGAGCGGCTAGGCACGTAACTGACCAACTGCTTGTCCATGGGGTGTCGCTCGAGACTTCTGTTTCCCATCGCAGCGCAACCCGGGACCCGCCTGCCTCTACCGATACCGAACCTAGGGCAGAGGGTGCTTGGGAAACCCGTATAAACGGGATGTCACCACGAAACGCCATCGCCGAACCGTCATCGTCTAGTGACCACAGCAACGGCTTAAGGGCTGGCTTACCGGTCCGAAGTTTCAGCACACTTGACCCGTCGGACTCCAACACGATCTCTAAAGCCACGGTTCGCTGTTGAGAAAATGATCGTAACTCAAGGGTTTCGCTATAAGTTCCCTCGTGCACCGTTCCTCGGCGAACCAGCAACGCCTGGCCGTTTCGGTATTCATCCAACGATGCCAGCGAAGCTATGCGCACTGACGAAGCACCGTTGCGACTGTGGCTAAGAAGTGGCGGACGGCTTCCGTCGACGAGCACACTCAATCTGCTCAGCACTCGCTCATCTTGAGAGAACAACCCCAGCAGGGCGGTGGGCTGTGCTTCACCGTATCTATCTACGAGCAGCACGGTAGAACCGCGCACGATCGTGGTGGTTTCATCGGGAGAAGGAAAATCAACGGGTTTAGTCATAATGGATGCCGACAGACGAAAAGTAGGTGATGTGGAGTTAACGCGTTGAGAAGTCAGGGCGGAATTGAGAGTCACGCAACGGTGGCGAGGATTCACGTGCCGAGCGATTGCGACCTGAGAACAAACGTGCTGAGGACAAACGTACTGAGGGCAAAGGTACTGAGGGCAAAGGAACCGACTCAACAATGCCGAGGCAAACCAGAAAGATTGTGCAGCTAACCCTTGACCGCGCCTGAAGCTAAACCCGCCCGAAAGTACCGTTGGAAAACGAAGAACAAAATGGCCATAGGAATCGTCGTGAGCATGGCACCGGCAAGAATCGAAGCCCATGGAGTCGACGATCCAAACTCGCCCTGCAGTGATGATAAGCCCACTGGCAATGTACGAAGTTCAGGTGCTGCGGGAACTGCAATAAGGACCTTGAGAAACTCATTCCAGACTCCAACGGTGCGCAGAATCAACAGCGTGAGCAATCCAGGAGCAGCCATGGGCATGATGATGGTGCGAAACGTTTGAAAGCGTGTGGCTCCATCAATGGCTGCCGATTCTTCCATCTCTTTGGGTATCTGTTCCATGAATTGCTTCATGACCAAAAGATCGGCGCAATCAAACAGCATGGGTAGAATCATGGCCCAGTAGGTGTTGAGAATGTTCATCTGTTTGAGCACGATGAACTGCGGAATAGCTAGCACGATATGGGGAATTCCCAGCACCAACAAGATGATGGAGAAGAACCATTTCTTCCCGCGAAACTGCATACGAGCAAGTGCATAACCACCGAAAGAGGCAAGACACAATCGTCCGAAAACCACCACGGTGGTTACAAAGATGGAGTTCAACGTCCAGCGTGGGAAGGTAATCGAATCGCGGCTGAGCCCTTTGATGCCCTCCATTGAAGGGCTTCCCAACGCCCGGCTGAAGCTGAACGACACGGGGTTTTTGGAAATATCGGCATCAGTTTTGAACGAGCTAATAGCTGACAGGACAAAGGGCAAGATGTAGACCAATGCCGCCGTGATCAACACCGCGTAGCCGACAATCTTGAGCCCGATTCGCTTCAAACGATCCTTACGTTGTTGGGCATCAAACTCCACCCGTAGCGGATTTGAAGTTTTTGGTGCAGACGGTCCGCCGGAACCAGTTCCTGTTACCAAGAGTGTTGATGCCTCGGTAGAGCTCATGCCTCTACCCCCTTGTCGCTAACCAGTTTGCGTTGAATGTATGTGAACACACTAATGATGGCGCAAAGCGCTACGGCCATTGCCGCTCCAAATCCTGCGTTTCCGTTTCGGAACGATTGGTAGTAGATCCAAAACGCTGGCGTAATCGTGGACTTGTCTGGCCCGCCAAAGCTCATGGCGTACACCTGATCGAATACCTGCCACGTGCCAACCAATCCAAGAATGAGGACAAGAAAGACCTGCGGTCGAACCATCGGAAACGTGACGTGCCACATGCGTTTCCATCCCGTCGCTCCGTCGAGTGTTGCGGCTTCATCGAGGGACTCTGGAATGTTCTGCAACCCTCCCAAAAAGATCAACATCAGGGTTCCGCTAGTTGTCCAGATAACACAGGCCATGATGGCGGACATCGCGACGCTCGGCCCGGATAGCCAATCCCAGAGTGACTGCCCAAAGAACTGACCCTTCAGAAACGAGGGTGTCCCATTTACCCCAAAGACACCGAAGAGGTTGTGAAAGGTGCCTCGCGAGTTACCAAACCAGTTGACGGGTTTTCCCGGGAACACTTTGTTGGCCAAGCCGTCGACTTGGAAGATGAACTTGAAGATGAGCGATACTGCAATAGAACTGGTGATCGATGGAAAGAAGAAGGCCAGGCGGAAGAAGCTTTTGCCGCGCAACACCTTTTGGTGAACGATAAAGGCCAAAATGAAGGCCAGAAACGTTTGGATCGGCACAACCAGAATCACGTAGTAGAAGTTGTTGCGAAGTGAAAGAGCAAAGTCGTTTCGGCGAAGCCCGTCGGTCACCAGCAAGGTTTTGTAGTTCGAAAGCCCGATGCTCTTAGCCTTCAGTGGAGGGGTGATTCCGCTCCAATCGGTGAAGCTCACCCACAGCGCCATGAAGATCGGCAGCACAATGAAGGTGATCAAGCCAATGGCGAACGGGGCCAGAAATATCCAACCGGTTCGTGTGTCGTGCGAGAAAAGTTGCGGTCCTTTAGGCCCCTTGGACTTTTTGGCGTTGAGTCCTCTTTCGCTACCGCGGAGTTTCAGTTTGGCGGGTTTCTGAGGCACACGTGACGGGGTCTTGATAGGCGATGGAGTTGAGGTGGCGGTCATGGTCCTCGAAACGGTTGCGGATGAGATGACACGAGCGGGTGAAACGATTGGCAACACGATGAAGGGGCATAAACGAGATCGAAGTCAAACTTGAGGAGCTGAAAGCCATGAGGACCTGAAAGCCTTGCGAAGTTGAAAGCCTTGAGGAGCTGAAAGCCTTGGGAAGGTTGGAACGGCTGGCAATCTGAGATCCACCCCCTGATCGCCAGCCATTCCGGTTTCCATGGCATTGGTGCACGCCGTTTCCTAGCGACGGCGTGCTCATTGCCGAGGTCTTGTTCCGATCGGTGCGGTGACACCGATCGGAGCGACACTTGGTGCTCCCAGCTGAAGAGGAAGCAATGTGAACTTAAGGTTTGAGGACGCTGTTTCCGGCTTTGTCAACGTTGGCGGCGTAATCATCGAAGGATTTCTCGCCACTGAAGACTGCTTTGAGTCCCTTATTGAACTCACCCTGCACGTCACCGAATCCCGGAACGAACTGGAACTTGCGGGCGTAAGCGGCACCGTTCACGAAGGGCTTCAGCTCCGGACGAGCGGCAAGCCACTTATCGGCAACCGATGCGTGTGCTGGCATAACGTTGAATGCGTTGGTCCACTTGAGCGATCCCTCGGCGTTGGTTAGGGAATCGACAAGTTTCCAAGCAGCAGCCTGATTCTTGGAGTTCTTGTTCACGCCGTAGCAAACGGTGAAAGCAAACGTGCCCTTACCCTTTGGTCCGGCTGGTAGCTCGGCGAATCCAGCCTTGACAGCGGGGAAGTCCTTCTTGAGGAAACTCACGATCCAGTTTCCTTCGATGACCATGGCGGCCTTTTGCTTACCAAGTGCTTCTCCGGCCCATCCAGCGCCAACCTCATCGGGGGCTTGCAACGCCTTGGACTTGTAGAGGTCAGACAGCAACGCAAACGCAGCCTTGTTTTCTGGTGAGTTCACGGTCATTTTTGTGATCTTGTCGTCGGTCATGGCGCCACCGGCTTGGAACATGAATGGCCCAACGCGTGGGTATTCAAAACCCATCACCAAGCCTGCTCGGCCATCGGTGGTGAGCTTGATGGCGGCAGTCTTGAGCTCTTCCCACGTGGTTGGCGGATTGACGCCTTTGGACTTGAGGAACTCTGCGTCGTAGACGAGCGCAAGGGTTGAGAAGTCTTTCGGCGGGCAGACGAGTTTTCCGTCAGATCCGGTGAACACGTTACGCAGCGATGGATAAATGTCATCGGAATTTGTAAGTGCACCTGCAGGTACGGGGGCCAATGCCCCGGCTTTGATCAAATCAGGCATCTTGAACGAGTCAACGTAGAACACATCCGGGCCGGCTCCGGAAGCCAACGCAGCTTGGAGCGCGGCGTCGTATTCCTTTTGTGGGAGGAACTTTGCCTTTGAGCCGTTTTTGGTATTGAATTCGTCGACGAGACCGCTCAGGGCGCCGTCTTCTTCGGGGGAGCTGGTCCACCCGTAGATATTGAGCTTGGTGCCTTTGAGCTTTACGGCGGCAGGTTTCGTTGGTTTCTTGGTAGCGGCGTTTGCGGCCATGGGTAAGAGTGCGGCGGAAGTAATAAGCGCAAGTACGGTTGCGCCAATCTTTCGATTCGAATTCATGGGTTCTCCTAAGGGAACGTACAGCATGGGTTGAGAGGTTGAGAGGGTGTGGATTGAACAGTGTTTGTTTGACAGACCTGGAACGCGAGCAGTGGCAGTGTGGACGCGTTTGAACACTGTGCAGGTGAAACTGTTTGACCATTTCGGCAAACGTCGAAGCCGATGCTCAAGGCAGTCCCAGCGAGAGAACGTCGCAACGGAAGTATCCGTAACGTCGGGCCTCCGAACATCGGAAGCCAAAGGGAAAGACAAGTGCAGCTGATGTTCGGGATGAACATCGGTAAATCCGTCGTTGGTGGAAACGATGGGTGGTGCCGAGCTAGGAGCGGCGGGAACGAACGGTTGGTGTCATCCGGTTTGACGGATCACAAGCTCCGGTTCGAGAAGGATGCCCTCGTTGGTAGACGAAGGATCGCGGAGTTGCTGTGCGAGAAGTCGAGCTAACTCGCGAGCCACAAGTGTGATGGGCTGACGGATGGTAGTGAGCCCGCCGCCGGCATAGGTGGCGATAGGCGAATCATCGAAGCCAATGACCGCAGCGTCTCGACCGACCACGATAAATCGAGAATCAAGTTCGCTAAGTACACTTATTGCCTGTACGTCGCTCATGGCCACGAAGGCCGTTGGTGCATTGGAGAGATCGAGCACATTACTCAAAGCGTTGCGATCGGCTGCGGCATCATCGCTTAACGTGAGGAGATGGAGATCGCTTTCGGGAATTCCGGCGGAGCGAAGGGTGTCGATCACTCCGCTTGTTCGTTCTTCGCCAACCACGGAATCGTGATCGGTCCCAAGCCATGCGAACCGACGGTGTCCGTTGGCCAGGAGGTGTTCAATGGCTTTGCGGGTTCCGGCCCTTCCATCAACGTCTACCCAGGAGTGTTGGTGTTCACCCCATGTTCGCCCGAAACTGACAAATGGTATGTGCGCGTTGATTAACGGTTCCGGACGAGGGTCTCCCCGTTCGGTTCCTGCAAAAATCACACCGTCTACTGCTGATTGCGCCGCCAATTCTTGAAACGTGGCGATTTCGGTGGCGGTGTCAGGCGAGGTGAACAGCAACACCCGGTAGCCGAGCGCTTCGACGGCTTCGGTGAACTCATGAAGAAAGGTGTCCATCACCGAATTGAGTCGCCCGGCCAGTGGTGGGATTCGGTAGCCAATGGCGTTCGAGCTACCGGTTCGCAGGTTACGGGCGTGCCGGTTGACCCGGTAGCCCAAGAGGTCGATGGAGGCGCGAACCCGGTTGATCGTGTCGGGTCGAACTCGTGCTGGGGTATTGATCACGTTGGAGACGGTTTGGCGGCTCACTCCGGCATGTGTGGCTACATCATCAACGGTCGGCGCAACGCGAAGTTGGCTGCTACCAGGCAGTTCTTTAAGCGCGATGGTGGAAGTGTTGGAGCTCAGATCCTGGTGACCCATCATTCCCCTCCCCCGAGTGGCAGCGATTTGATCGTTCAAATTCGCAGAGCCGACTGTACGAGTATTTTCCCGAACTGTCAACAAAAATTATGCCGCCCGTCACATGCAGTGCAGGCGACGCAAGAAATGGCCCATGTTGCGACGCTCAGATGGCCGCGCTGACACAGCTTGTTTAGATAACGCGCCCATACGGCGGTTCGATGGTGCGCGTAGATAGCCGCGCTCACATGTCGCGCATGCGGGCCAGGGTTTCGCGGAACCCCGCAACAGTTGAGCTGATGATGTCGGCAACGGGCTCAATGGACTCGATTCGTCCGGCAACTTGACCCGTAAGAGCAACGGAGGCTTCCATGTCGCCACCAAAATACAAATCAAGGGCTCGGCCCATCACGGTGAGTGCCACGTGGTCTTCCTTCTCCAGTTGCGTGGTCAATCCCGTCCGCAGCGCTCGTAACCCTGGCTTGGAATGACGATTCAAAAACACCGTGTCGGTCTCGGCCGCCGAAACGATGGCGTTCTTCCAATTGGCATGCACCGGTGATTCCAAAGCAGAAACCATACGCGTACCCATCTGCACTCCCTCGGCGCCGAGCGCAAACGCTGCAGCCATCGAGGGGCCGTCAACGATCCCACCAGCGGCAATAATAGGTACACCTACCTTTGAGCAAATGAGTGGTAGCAACACCATGGTGGCAACATCGCGAGGGTTCTTAAATCCGCCTCCTTCGCCGCCTTCAACAACCAGCCCATCCACGCCAGCTTCGACTGCCTTCAACGCACCGGCCAAGGTAGGTACCACATGAAACACCGTCAGCCCCGCCGCTTTGAGTTGTGCGGTGTATTTGGTGGGATCACCGGCCGAGGTAGTCACAAAACGGACACCCTGATCGATGACGAACTGCACAATCCCCGGATCGCGAACAAACGCTTGGGCGATGTTTACGCCAAAAGGTTTGTCGGTGAGATCACGCATCTTGGCAATCTCGATCTTCACGTTGTCGAGCTCACCGGAACTAGTTTCGATAATGCCCAACCCGCCAGCATTGGAAACCGCCGACGCCAACTGAGCCCGAGCAATCCACCCCATCGGCGCCTGCACAATCGGGTACTTGGTGCCTAAGACGGCAGTAACTCGGTTGGTGATGGGGGCGAGGCGATCAGCAGCAGGGGTTTTCATAGCAACATCGTGGCCCGAAATCCCGATCGACTGCCACTCGACGTGCCAACCCGAGGTTTTCTGAATCGATTGGACCTAAACCATCATTTGAAACCGCCTGGTGGGTGACCCGATTCGCTTCCCACTCGATGAAGTAACTCGATTAGGTGAACCGACGGGAGATGCTTGGACCGTAGCGGCGTATCGATCGATGAACGGTGGTTAGAACGCGAAAAAGCCCCCGCCGATCGGCCAGAAAACCGAGGGCGAGGACCGTTACGACGAGGAGTTTGAGAAGTTACGAAACGATCTCGGAAATCTGCATGACCGGGGTGATGTTGGTGTAGTTAGCAACGTCGGCCATAACGACAGCGGTTCCCTCTGAGGCCATGGCTGCGCCGAAGGCTTCCATAGAGTCAAACGTGAAATGTACGGCCGCAGCACTTGGGCCGTTGACTCCCTTATCGATCGATGCCGAGGTTGCGGCAGTCCACGTGGACAAGCACAACGGCACGTGGGTTGCCTTGTAGTAGTCATGATCGAAGGTTGAGCCTTCGCTGGTTGGATAGGTAACGGATACGCGAATCATGCTTGGAACATTACCGCTGTGACCACTACCAGGAAAATCGTGCTTACTTGTTTTCCCAGGTTTTGCGGCTTGCTGTCTTTTCGACGGCCTTTACGGCTTTGGCGGCTCGCTTTTCCTTGAGCGTCTTTCCTGGTTTTTTTGCGGCGACTGAGGCGGTGGTTGCTTTGTTTGCCATGGTAAAGCGTAGGCCTGATAACGATTGCTCGGTGACATGGTGGCGCAAGACTGCGAAAGCCCGATCATCAATTGTTTCTCCGACGTTTTTTGTCTTATCCCCCCAGTAGGGTTGGCGGGGTGAGTTCCTCTGTTCCTCGTTTGCGCTTTGCCCCCTCTCCTACTGGCATGTTCCATGTAGGGAGTGGCCGTTCTGCGCTGTACAACTGGCTGGTTGCCCGCAAAAGTGGGGGAGCGTTTGTCCTGCGTATCGAAGACACCGATGCCGCTCGCAATCAACCGGAATGGACCACCGGTATTGAAAACGCCATGCGTTGGCTGGGAATGGATTGGGATGAAGGCCCGTTCTTTCAATCGCAGCGCACTGAGCTGTACAACGCGGCGATCGCGAAACTGATCGATGATAAGCGCACATTCTATTGCGACTGTAACGGCGAAACCCTAGCGGCACGCCTCAGGGCCAAGTACGGCGAGAAAACTCAAGAGCGCGGGTACGACGGTTTCTGTCGCGAACGAAATCTCCCCGGCGGGCCCGGCCAAGCGCTGCGCTTTCGTACTCCCGATGAGGGCACGACCGTTGTGCATGATGTTGTGCGTGGTGAGCCCGTGTTTGAGAACTCCACCATCGATGATTTTGTGGTGGCCCGTGCCGATGGATCTCCCATGTTCATCCTGGCTAACGTGGTCGATGACATCGATATGGGCATCACGCATGTGGTTCGCGGTGAAGAGCATCTGCCCAACACGCCAAAAGCACAGATGCTCTGGCAGTCCCTTACCGATACGCCACTACCGGTGTTTGCTCACCTTGCCGTGATCGTGAACGAGCAGCGCAAGAAGCTCTCCAAGCGACGAGACAAGGTAGCGGTGGAAGACTACGAGCTGCTGGGCATTGTGCCAGAAGCTATGCGTAATTATCTTTGCCTGCTCGGTTGGGCTCCCTCGAACGATCGCGAAATCGTAAGCGTAGAGACCATGATTGATGAGTTCCGGCTGGAAGATGTGAACCCTTCCCCGGCCTTCTTCGACATTGTGAAGCTCCAAGCCATGAATGCAGAATATCTGCGCGCCTACAATCACGAGCAGTTCCTCGATGCGTTCGAACATTGGCTCGTCGGTCTCACAAGCCTTAGAAGTCCGTGGGCCGAGTTTGGACAAGCAGAAAATATTGCGGCCACCAAGCTCGGTGAAGGTCGACAGGAGCCGCCCAAGTTGGCCTTTCCTGCCGATCACTACGATCGAAGCAAAGCCCTACCGTTGGTCGGCATGATTCAAGAACGAGTCAAAATCCTTTCTGAGGTGCCAGCGCTTATCGAGTTTCTTTGCGTCGACACCATCACCACCGATCAGGATGCCTGGGACAAAACGTTCGCACCCGGCAAAGGCGGCGTAGAAATGCTCGATGGGTTCTTGGCTGGTATCGACGCAGGCACGCCGTGGGAGACCGCAGCCTTGAAGGAACTCACCGAAAAGGTGGGAGAGGCCAACGGCTTGAAGCTCGGCAAGGCACAGGCTCCGCTGCGGGTCGCGGTCACGGGCAAAACCGTCGGCTTGCCCATGTTTGAATCCCTCGAAGCACTTGGCGCCCCGGTTTCGTTGGCCCGTTTGCGTGCGGCCCGGGCCAAGCTCGGATAGCGGAACCACTCGGACCGTCGGGACATTTGGAGAGGTTCGGGGACACCGTGTTTCGTTTGCTGCGATTCATTCCGGGGACGGGGTTTTTGAATCCCATGAAATGGATGCGCCGAATCGCCATGCTCGTGGCGCTCGTCTACTTCGCTGCCGCGTTCGCCGATGTGGTCTCCGCAAGCCGTCACAACGATTCCCCCGGCCGGTCCGACGCCATTATCGTGCTCGGCGCTGCCCAATACAACGGACGTCCTTCGCCGGTCTTGAAACGTCGGCTTGATCATGCCTTTGATCTGTACAACGCCAAAGTGGCCCGGCTGATTGTGGTCACCGGTGGGCGTAAACCGGGTGACCGCATCACGGAAGCTTCGGCTTCGGCGAACTATTTGATCGCTCGTGGTGTTTCCGATGCACGTATCGCCCGTGAAGTGCAGGGCACCGATACCTATACGTCCTTGGCGGCGGCTTCGCGGTTCCTCAAGAAGCGCAAGGTTCAGAAGGTGACGATCGTGACCGACGGGTACCATGCCGCCCGAGTGGCCGCCATTGCCAGTGAGCTGGGCCTCGATCCCGTTTCGTCACCGGTTGGGGCGACGGCACCGCTCGAGCGCATGTTGAAAGAATCGGGTGGGATTGCGGTCGGCCGGATTATTGGCTTTCGTCGACTTTCGGCCTGGATAACGGGTTAGCTTCCAACACACTGGCAAAAGCGGCCGAACCAGCAAAGCGGCTCGACAGCTGGGACCGGTGCCGGATAGCGCCGTTGTCAACCAGCGTCTACGCCAGCGACAACGTAGTCAAGCGGCACGCAATGACGACAGGCTCAGAGCAACCGTAGGCGTTAGCGGGTAAAAGCTTGCGAGGCTTTGGGGGCTTTCGTGAACCGGTTTGGTTGACGAGAGCCCCCATACTGAGTGGGACCCGGTCCATGTGTCGCAAAGGGTTCACCCGGCACAGGTCCACAGATCTGCGAAGATCCACCCCTAACGG
>JAYTWN010000236.1:0-5688 GCA_043743435.1 Acidimicrobiia bacterium | reverse complement strand
AGGTAGTGGTACACCCGGTGTATCGCTCCGTCGCAGTCCATCGTCTCGATACCGGTCCCTACTTGTCTGCGGGCGATGACCCGGCGGGTACGAGCCCTCGCTCGATCGCAAGATCCCACAACCGCCGTTGCAACTGCTTTCTTCCCCGATGCAGCCGACTCATTACGGTGCCGATAGGAACGTCGAGCATGTCGGCGATTTCTTTGTAGTGAAACCCCTCGACATCGGCCAGCAGAACGGGTAACCGGAAGGCCTCAGGCAAGGCGTCGACTGCCGCTTTGACCTGGGTATCAGTGAACGACTCCAAAGCAATATCTTCGGTTGTGCGGTTCGCTTCGACCGCTTCGAGCCCACCCACCCGACGGTACAAGAAGAGATCTTCAACTTCTTCGTCAAGGTTCGATTGGGCCGGTTTACGGCTTTTGGCTCGATAGGCGTTGATGTAGGTGTTGGTGAGGATGCGGAAAAGCCAGGCCCGTAGGTTGGTTCCCTCTTCAAACCCTTTGAAACCCTTATAAGCCTTGAGGTAAGCCTCTTGAACGAGGTCCTCGGCATCAGCGTTGTTGTGGGTCATGCGCATGGCAGCGGAATACAGCGCAGGCAAATGTTCCATTGCAATATCTGCGAAGTCCTCCTGCGACGCCATGTGGCCACCATAGGCTGGTTCATCGTGGCTTCCGAACAACTTCCTGAGAACAACCCTGAGATAAACCCTGAAATAAACCCTAAAAAGGACAACGGGGACGCCAAAGCAAACAGTGTTAGTGGAGGAGGGATTTCCGGCACAACCGTAGCAATCGGCCAAATGGGTCCATCTCGCACACCCGGCACATCTGGCACATCTGGCACATCTGGCACACCCGGCACACCCGGCCCTCCTGGCACTCCCGGCCCTTCGGCTTCGATTGAGGCGGCTGGAGATTCTCTCTTTGTCCTGAGCGGCCAAAGGTCATCGGTGGTGATTGACACGTCGAGTGGGTCGGGCCACATTGTGCACTGGGGCATGCGGGTAACGGTCGAGGATGCCGTGGGGTTGGCTTTGCTCAAAGCTCGCCCGATTCCCAACGGTGCTTTCGATGCGGAGGACCTGCTTGAGGTTGTTCCTACCCGTGCAGGCTTTCTCGGGATGCGTCCGGGTCTTGAAGGTCGGCGTGCCAGTGGTGCCAGTTGGGCTCCGCAGTTCAGCGAAACCACCCACGCCGTCGACACTTCACTGCCGGGGGGCAAGGTTGCGCTCACGGTTGCAGCCATTGATGTGACCAATCATTTGGCTCTCGCTACAGAGTTTGTACTTGATGGTTTTGATCTGCTGACGGTGCGCACCACGTTGACCAATACCGCTCCCAGTTCTTCTGCTGAGGGCGAAGTTCTCGGTGCCGAGGCGAACTACTCCCTCAACCGTTTGCAAGTGTGCTTACCATTATCGGCAACCACCGATGAGGTGCTGGATTTTCCTGGACGTTGGACAAAAGAAGGCCAACCACAACGCCGTCGCCTGGGGATTGGTTCGCTGTCGTGGGATAACCGCAGAGGCCGCCATTCCCACCAGAACTCGCCGGGCCTCTTTGCCGGTACACCAAACTTCACTGAGCAATCGGGCGAATTGGTAGGCATACATATTGCATGGAGTGGCGCACATGAGATGCGGGTAGAGCGGGGTATCGACGGTCGGGTGTGTTTGCAAGCAGGCGTGTTGCTCGATGCCGGCGAAGTTGATCTGGCACCGGGTGAATCCTTCACTACGCCGTTGGTGTTGGCCACCTGGTCTGGAACTGGTTTGAGTGCAGCGTCTTCATCGTTTCATTCGTGGTTCCGTGCGCGGCCGCAACATCCCCGCAAACCGCGCCCGATCCTGCTCAACACGTGGGAGGCGGTATATTTCAATCACAACATCGAAACCCTCTGCGCGCTTGCTGATTCGGCGGCCGCTGTGGGAATCGAACGCTACGTTCTCGATGACGGTTGGTTTGGAAGCCGCCGAGATGACAGAGCTGGACTTGGTGATTGGTGGGTTTCCCCTGAGGTGTATCCCGAGGGACTCACACCGTTGATTTCCCACGTCGCCAAGTTGGGCATGGAGTTTGGTTTGTGGTTCGAGCCGGAGATGGTGAACCCGAATAGCGATTTGTACCGTGCGCATCCTGATTGGGTTCTCACCTCGCCTGGCGTTGATCAGCCGTTGGCCCGCACGCAGTTCATTCTCGATCTCACCAACCCTGCGGTGAGTGCCTATCTGTTTGAACGGATCGATGCCGTGTTGCGTGAGAACGACATTGGTTATGTGAAGTGGGATTACAACCGCGACATGTGCGCACCGGCGCATGAGGGGCGGGCCAGTTCGTATCGTCAAACCCAAGCGTTGTATTCGTTACTGCGCCGCATTCGTGCCGCGCATCCCACGGTCGAGATCGAGACCTGTGCTTCGGGTGGCGGAAGAATCGATGCCGGGATCTTCGAGTTCACGCAGCGTGCCTGGGCAAGCGACTGCATCGATGCATTGGAACGTCAGCAGATTCAGCGTTCGTTCTCGATGTTCTTTCCCCCTGAGTTGATGGGCGCACACGTGGGCGGTTCCCCAGCGCACACCACAGGCCGCCAGGCGACGGTGAACTTCCGTGCCGCCACGGCGTTATTTGGTCATCTTGGTTTTGAGTGGGACCTCACACGGGTGTCGGAAACGGATCGTGCCGTCGCCGCCAATATCGTTAGTGTGCATAAGAAGTTGCGACCGTTACTGCACTCTGGTGCTTCGATTCGTGTTGACTACCCCGTCACCAGCGGCCAAATCTATGGCGTTGTTGGCGCTGACGCTTCCGAGGCGCTCTTCGCCTATGCGCAGCTCACCTCCAATGACACCTCTGTCCCGAGTTCGGTAACCTTCACCGGCCTCGACCCTACGTGCACTTATGAAGTTTCGCTAGTCCATTTGGAGGAGCCACCCGCATGGGGCCTTATGCGCAACCTTCCCGCCTGGCTCGGCGACCGCTCAGGCACCGGCAAAATCCACGTTCGAGGCTCCATCCTGCAATCAATCGGCATAGCAATCCCCGTCTGCCACCCCGAATCGGTACTGTTGTTTCACCTACGGGCTGCTTAGGAAGGCGGTCGTTGCGGGGGAACCTTCCATCCAGTGCCCATGCTCAACAATTCGACGGTTTCGGGCCAAATGGCTGCACGACAATTCGTTAGTTGAGTCGCGTCGCAAAAGACGTCAATCCGTCTCCAGATAGATCGGCCAGGGCAATGGAACGGTTTGTGGTTGCCAACATGATGGCCTCTCCTGTGCCGGTCACAATCAGACCTGACCCGATCGACCAGTCACTATCCGTTGCGACGAAACGGAGGCCGCTAGTGCGTTTTACGGGCACGAATCCACGCGCTTTCCCTCCGCACACATAGTTCAGGACCGTATGCATGCCTTGCATATCGAGAGTTGAAGCCAACCCAAGCGGGCGTTCCAGATCTCGGGTATGCACCAGTAGATCGGTAAGCGGAGCGATTGGCCCAACTCCAGGAGGAGCGAACTGTTTGCCCGCAAGCACACGAAACGAATCAACCAGTGCTCGAGGTTCGCGGGCGGCAATTTCCCGAGCAAAGCGGTCGGCAACTTTGTCGAAGCTTCCAGCGAGAATCGCCTTACCCACAAACTTGGGCATCGGAACTTCCAGAATGCTCACGAGATGCCTAACAACATCACGCGCCTTCCATCCCGCGCACAGTGAAGGCGTGTTCCAATCCTCGGCAGTAAACCCAGCAAGCCGATCAATCAAGCGAACCCGTTGGGTGGTGATCGCTTGGAACATCTCGTCTTTCGTCAAGGAGACATTGTAGATCTGGCCATGACCCCAAGTTCCAACAGCGATCCCCCTGCCAGCGCCCACATCGAAAACCAAACCCTCGACGACCATCCCATCGACCCGGCCCCGTCGACAACACGCGCGGCCACCCGTGCAACGAGTCCTAGGTGATCGGCAGCCTGCCCCGCGAGTGCGCATCCGCCCTGCGCGCAAATCTGGTGGCACCGGCTTCATGGACCATGAAACCCTTCCAGCAGATGCCAGTTGCGGTCGGATAGCTGCCGAGCCAAGCCAGGGGAGAATTCGGCCAGGCAGCCATCCAAATGCGTTTCCGCACCTTGGTGTCGGCACCCACGAACCAACACCAGGAACGATACAGGGGAACTATTTCCGGCACATGAACGCCAAACTACGGTTAGGCAAACGAAGAGACACGTTCAGCAACTGCATCAAACCACATCGTCGGATACGACGAACACTTACTGCGGTACGAAAACGTCCCACGGGTTCGGCATCGTGGCATGGGTTACATAGGCGCCACCCAAACCGGAATCCACTAAACGTTGACGCACGGTCCGTTGAAACTTTGGGGCACAACTGTGAATCAAATGCCACTGGCGCTCAATCGGTCCCTCAACCTCAATCTCGAAGGCACCAAAGCGTTCGACGTGTTGTGCACGGCTGCCCTCAAACGTCACAATGTAAGCCCGTCGCAATGAAGAAAAGAAGCCTTCAGGAACGGCCGTGCCGGGGTTGTAAACAATGAACCCATCGAGCCCAAACTTGCGAACCGATACGCCATAGAGCGACCGCAGTAGGCCAGAGGGGCGGGTGGTTACTTTTACCTCGTCCCAGAACATGCCATCCACCTCGTACCAGTCGCGGTAGGCGTCAAGCTCGGCCAAACACTCGGCATATTTCCGTTTCCCGCGAGCTAACGAGCAATAACCAATCACGGCAAACCCACGGCGTTGGGCTTGGCGAACCAGCGTCGCATAGGACGCGGATTTACGCTCTCCGGGCCCTGAATCGGGATTGATCACAATCACGCCGGGTTCCGACGCAAGCAGTGCTTCCCAATCCTCCGTAGCCCATGGCCCAAAGTAGGCGGGTACGGCCATGAGGGTTGGGTTCTCTGGTTCTACATCGGAGAACTGTTCGATTTCCTCAATGGTGGGGGCAGGAGCAAACGAATGCATAGTGCCTGGTTTTTACCACTGAATTGGACTCGTCGCGCCAATCGAGCACTTGTGCGACCGTCAAAGCTGCAAAAAGGTACAAAAGAGCACAAAAAATCTGGAGCCCGAGGCCGGAATTGAACCGGCTACCTGCTCATTACGAGTGAGCTGCTCTACCGAATGAGCTACCCGGGCGGGTTGGAAGCAAAGAAATCTTAGCCGACGCTCACCCCGAAATCGGTTCGAGTTCGGCCAATGTTCCCTTCGACACATCGAAAGGCTGCCTTGAGCCGACGTTCAACCCGTAACCAGAAGCCGGCCGCAACCAAACTCGCCGTGAAAGTGGTCCGCGGAGTGCGGTCACTTAGCCGGTTGTTAGCCGGTCTATTGACCGGACTCGCCACCGCACCAAGCGCTATCGGCGGTCGGGCGAAAGATCCACGAACAACGCCGCGAGGAGCAGGTTGATATTGGGGTTGCGAATCAGATGCTCACTTGCTGTTGCGACGCGGGTCGTGGCGGCTATGGCCTTTCGCTGATCGGCTGATCCCGCTTCGGGGGCTAGGAGAATTGCGCGGTAAGCCTGGGCCAAGGTAGCGAAACCGAATCGAATCTCATCATCGCGGAGGCGTTTGAATTCTCTCTTGTGCCTTTCCTGCAGCTCTTTTCGTTGCCCTGCACCCCCTTTGCCACCGATCAGCTCCAGGCGAGCG